>JADGNP010000278.1 GCA_017883425.1 Candidatus Sulfotelmatobacter sp.
TAAAGCCGAAACCCGTTGCAGCTCCTGGCGGCACGGCTGAAGCCGTGCCCTTCCCGTTCCTGCCTTCCCTATACAGCAAATCGAGAACTGCTCTAGATGAGCCGGCTTCGCTATAGTTACAATACATAACTACTAGCCCTTTTCATAGCAGGTACTTTGGAGTAACTTGGTGTCTGGATACTCCTTATGAGGCGCTCGAACCAATCTCCCTCTCCGTGCGCGATCGGCGGACTACTGGAACTGCTGACCCGGCCGTGGACGCTGCACATCCTGTGGTCGTTAAGCACGAACGGGCCGATGCGCTTCGGTGTGCTGCGGAAGAACGTGGCGGGCATTTCTTCGCGTGTGCTCACGGAGCGGCTGCGCACGCTGCAAGACAAGGGATTCGTATTCCGCCATTACGAGCCGACCATTCCGCCGGCCGTCACCTATGGCATCACCGACCGCATGAAAGACATTGAGAAGGTGCTGACACAACTGGAAGGGCTGGCGCGGAAGTGGCAAGGCCAGGGGGCGAAAGTTGCAAGCGGGCAAGGGACCCCGGCGCATCCCGGGCGGGCTAGCATTCACCTGTAGAAGGACATCTGCGCAGAATGTCGGCGGTCAATGGGAAACGTCATTGTCGACAACAGAGATGGGATTGGGCGCCTGCGCCTCCGCCCGCCCATCCTCCGGGATGTAATACAGCAAGATGGTCTTTCCCACCCGCCCCACGGGTTGATACGCCTTCAACCACTCGAATGCCCCAGGCGGATACGACATATGGAATGAATTCCCCAAGCGTAGCGCCCGCAGGCTGATCGCGAACCATCCAGCCACCGGACGGTACGCCTGCGGCACGTCAAAATCCGGCAACTGCATCCGACTCGGATCCGCGCTGGTCCACAGCGCGATCGTGGCATGCGAGATGTGCCTGGCCTGAAGTTCGCGCGACAATCGAAACAGATCCTGCCCGCAGTCCAGATCGCAGCCCGCCACCATGACTTTGCTGGGATCAGTTCCCGCCAGTTCGTTGAAAAAAGCCAGAAAGTCACCGCCGGCCCGCACCGTCGAAACACCTTGCCAGAACAGCAACACGATCAATCCCACCCGCGCCGCCAAGCGCCGCCCTCCCTGCATATTCCAGAGATAAGAAGATCCGCAGCCCGCCACGATCGCGAGCAACGGAAACACCACCATCACATGCCGAACGCCCGCGTTGTACCCCACCGGCATGGTGACCAGCAAAACCGCCAGCGCCGCCAACGCTGGGGCCATCGCGCGCCATCGTCGCTGAGCGTCAAATGTTTTCAACGAAACTACGCCCAGACCCGCCAAAATAAGAAACGGCAGCGGCGACTTCACGGCCACGCCTACCAGGAAGAAGTACCACCATCCTCCCGGCTTGATGTGCCCCATCAGATAAGCCGCGGGCCTGGACTTGTTCAACACCCAGGCGTCGGCGACACCTTTCATCAAAGCAGGAGCAGGCACGAGCGGATCATTCGCGATGAGCCAGCGTCCGGCTCGCGCCAGCGGCGCTGGAAAGTGCTGAAACGACGGCATCGACTCCGCAGACAGATTCATCCCCTCTCTCACATGCTCCAGCGCGAAACCGTAGGTTGCCCAAACCGTCACGCCTGCCAGAGCCATCGCGATCGCGATCTGCCGCACGATCTGCCTGGGCGCGGCATTCTCCCCGACGACGGTGCGCGTGCAAGCCCATTTCCCCAGAACGATGGCGGCCGCCGCCGCCGGAAAAAAAATCAGAGTCGTCGCCTTCGAGGCCAGCGCCAGGCCCGCCGCTAAACCCAACCATAGGGCGGAACGTTTCGTCGCCTTGTCGAGCCAACCGACGAAAGCAAGAAACAGTGTCACCTGTGTCGACGCCGCCACCATGTCGGTGTACGCGACGCTGGAAAACGCCAGAACATTGGGCAGGGTAGTAAACAACGCGGCCGCCATCGCGCCGGCCAAGTCCCCATACTCGCGCCGTGCCCACAGAAACACGATCGCCGTGCCCAGCAGGAAAAATGGCAGCAGGCCCGAGCGCGCCAGCTTCAGATTGCGAACGTAGTGCCCCGAGTCGTAGAGAACCGCATTGCCCACATCGTTATAGGTAATCTCGTGATCCAGTGGAGGCAGCTTGGGATACCGTTCTCCTGCCAGGTACAGCGGCAACCCGATGGCAATCCGTGCCAGCGGCGGATGGACCGGATCGAGCGTATACGTATGCCGGTCCAGCAGCTCGATTGCCGCCGCGACGTGACACGGTTCATCAAACGCTTGCGAGGTCAGAGAGTAGGTGGAAACAATCCGGACGACGGCGACCAGGGCCAGGAGCCCGGCGAAAACCACGGGCCACCGTGAGTTGTGGGTCCCACCAGGAAATGGCATTGCTTTATCAATCCAAGCTTATCAATCCAAGGATTGGCAAGTGAGTATACAACACGACCGACGGCCTCTGGGCGCGCCCGGCGGGGTAACCGGCCACGGGATTCGAGTCGCCGACAGAAGAGCGAGACTGAAAGGATTTCGTCCCCCGCTATTACTGTCGAAACATGTGTGGTCCGCCGCGGAACTGCAAGAGGAATTGGGTTAGACGAGAAACAGCCTGCGAAAATAGGCCGCATGATGAGGGTCCACACGTGCCCGTCCTTGATAATCGCCACGGTTGTGAGAAACCTTGTTCGACACAGGTTCTCGGGCACGCCGTTTGACTGTGTTTTCGTCCGTCCTAAATCTTGCGCAGACTTTGTGGAAGCCCCTTCCTGACCCCACTGAGGGATGCCTCAGCCGCCACCAAACTTAAGGCTGTGTCCCGGCGCCGGTCAGAGGCCATTACCTAGGTCATCTTGGGGAAGGTGACGATTCGGGCGATCATGTTAGAGAACGTCAGGCCTAGAAGTTCCCAGGGAAAGAGTCCGCATGAATATTGATGACCTGCTTCGGATTGCGACGGAACGGCGAGCCAGCGACTTGCATTTGAAGGTGGGAAACTATCCTCACCTGCGCATCGACGGCGAACTGGTGCCGTTGACCGACCAGCCGCGCATCAGCGCCGAAGACATGCTGAACATGGCGTTCAGTATGATGTCGGCGCGGCAGAAACAAAAGTTCAAAGAGACCACGGAAATCGATATGGCGTACGGCGTGGCCGGCCTGGGACGCTTCCGTGTGAACATTTTTCAGCAGCGCGGCAACGTGGGACTGGTGCTGCGCGTCATTCCGACCAAGATTCGCGCGCTCGACGAACTGTTTCTGCCCAAGGTAGTGGAACAGATCTGCGACATGCCGCGCGGGTTGGTGCTGGTGACCGGGGTTACGGGTTCCGGTAAATCGACGACGCTGGCGGCGATGGTTGACCGCGTCAACTCGTCGCGCGCGGAACACATCGTGACCATCGAAGACCCGATCGAATTTCTGCACCGCGACAAGAAAGGCTACGTCAACCAGCGCGAGATTGGGGTGGATACGCCGTCGTTTGGCGCGGCGTTGCGCGCTTCTCTCCGTCAGGATCCGGACGTGATCCTGGTGGGCGAAATGCGAGACCTGGAAACGATATCGACGGCGCTGCACGCGGCCGAAACCGGCCACATGGTGTTCTCGACCCTGCACACGCTGGATGCAGTCGAAACCGTGAACCGTGTCATATCCATTTTTCCGCCGCCGGAGCAGAAGCAGATTCGTATGCAGCTCGCGGCAGTGCTGCGCGCAATCATCAGCCAGCGCCTGGTGCGGCGTTGCGACGCCGAAGGGCGCGTACCCGCGGTGGAAGTGATGATCAATACCGCCTACATTCGCGAGTGCGTTCTGGTACCGGAAAAAACGCGGTCCATTCGCGATGCGATCGCGGCAGGCACGTCGCAATACGGCATGCAGACCTTTGACCAGTCGCTATGGGATTTGTTCCAAGCGGGCCTGGTGAACTACGAAACCGCGCTGGAGAACGCTTCCAACGCCGACGACTTCAAGCTGCGCATGCAGGGCATCGCGTCGACGGCCGACATTTCGCGGCAGTCGATGCAGTCGACGGGGTTTGGGGGACGGTAGGGGCGGCTTCCGGCTCTCGGCTTCCGGATTTTAGGTTCGCTTTTTCGTTGAGTTGACTCCTTGAAGGGGCGCGCGCAAGCGCGCCCTTTTTCTTTGCGGACGAGAAATGAAAACCGCAGAGGACGGAGGGACGCAGAGACCAAGGGGGACCTATCGATCATCCAGGTGACTCGCGAAATGCGGACGCCCACTGACCATTTGTTTATTGCTTCATTCCCTCCGCGTTCTCGGCGTCCTCAGCGGTTTTCATTTGCTTTGTGGTTCCCGCGAATTGCGCTATCGTTGCAACGTATGGCGTTCCCGCGTCCCAAGAGAAAGACCTATTCCGAAGATGAGTTGTATGAATACGCCGTGGGGGCACTGGCACGGCGGATGAGGACCGTCGCCGAGCTGAAACGCCTGATGCGGGCACGGATCGAAGAAGCCGAGTCGGAATATGGACAAACCCTGGTGGAGCTGGTGATCCGGCGGCTGAAAGATCAGGGATATCTGAACGACTCGCAGTACGCCGCGTATTACTCTTCGCTGCGGCGCGACAACCAAAAACTGGGGCGGATGCGCGTGATCACGGAGTTGAAGACGCGCGGCGTGCACGGGTCCGTGATCGAGAAGGCGGTGGAAACGGCGTACGAGGGCGTGAGCGACGAAAAGCAGGCTCGCGAATTTCTGCGCAAGAAGCGCCTGGAAAAGCCGAAGGATCAGAAGCAGGCGGCGCGCATCTTTCGCCAACTGGCGCGGGCGGGATTCGGGATGAAAACCATCTTCACCATCCTGAAGAAGTGGGATGTGGACGACGAGACCCTCAGTGCGCTGGAAGGCGAGACGTTCTGAGCACGAACGATTCCGGCGTGATCCTCACCACGAGTTTCCTGAGGAGACGACGGAGCCCGTCAAGGCGAGTAGACAGCGAAGGCAATCCTGGCGCCGAGGTTTTGCATCTCAAGACTTTGAGTGCACCGGCATTTGCATCGATCCATCAAATGCTGCATACTGCAAAACCGATCCCGGCTACAACTTGAGGAGGAAGGTATGAAAACGAAGTGGGTAGCAATTCTTGTGACTGCTGTGCTGGCTGCGGCGCCTTTTGTCTACAGTCAGGACGCAGCCAGCACGGACAAAGACAAATCCAGCGGCGCCGGCACCGCGGTGAAGAAGGCGGCCAAGACTACCGCGAAGGACACCGAGAAGGCGGCCAATAAGACAGGGGCCGCGACCGAAAAGGGCGCGAAGGCGACCGGACACGCCACCAAGAGCGCCGCCAAAACGGTGGCCAAGGATACCAAGAAAGGCACGAAGGTTGCGGCAAAGGACACGGAGAAGGGCGCCAAGACCGCCGGGAAAGACACCGAGAAAGCGGCTGACAAGACTGGCGAAGCCACCGAGAAGGCCGCAAAGAAAACGGGTAGGGCGGTCAAGAAGGGCGCGAAAGCCACCGGCAGCGAAGTCAAGAAAGGTGCAGAGAAGACCGCTGACGCGGTGAAGTAGAAGAGAAAACAGATCCACCACAGAGGACACAGAGAGCACGGAGGGGCGGACCGGTCGTTCTTCTGTGAGTTCTGCGTCCTCTTTGGTTTGCGCCCGTCCTGGGCGCAGGCTTGCCGGCCGCAGTTATCATTTAGAATTACTTCTTCATGCCGACCGGCTCTGAAATCCGCCGCAAATTCCTGGACTTCTTTGCGCACAAGGGTCACAAAGAGGTGCACTCGTCGTCGCTCGTCCCGGCAAACGATCCCACGCTGCTGTTCACCAACGCTGGGATGAACCAGTTTAAGGACGTGTTTCTCGGGCTGGAGAAGCGCGACTACTCGCGGGCGACCACGTCGCAGAAGTGCGTGCGCGCCGGAGGGAAGCACAACGATCTGGAGAACGTGGGGTTCACGAACCGGCATCACACGTTTTTTGAGATGCTGGGGAATTTTTCGTTTGGGGATTATTTCAAGAAGGACGCGATTGCGTACGCTTGGGAGCTGATTACTTCGCCGGATTGGTTTGGGATTACGAAGGACAAGCTGTATGTGACCATCTTCAAGGGCGAGAGCGGCGTTGACCGCGATGGCGAAGCTTACGACCTGTGGGTCGCACAAGGCGTGCCCAAAGACCGAGTCTTCGAGATGGGGCTGAAAGACAATTTCTGGCAGATGGGCGACACCGGGCCGTGCGGGCCGTGCAGCGAGATTCATTACGACATGGGTGCGGCTGCGTCGGATCAGGGGCACACGGATTGCGCGTTTGGATGTGAGTGCGGGCGGTATGTGGAGATTTGGAATCTGGTGTTCATGCAGTTTGACCGCGATGCCAGCGGGAAGCTGAATCCGCTGCCCAAACCGTCGATTGACACGGGGATGGGGCTGGAGCGGGTGGCGGCGGTGCTGCAGGGAGTGATTTCGAATTACGAGACGGATTTGTTCACGCCGTTGATCAAGAAGGCTGCGGAGTTGACGGGGACGTCGTTAACCAAGGAACTGAGCAAGGAAGCGCATACGAAGTCGGCCGCTTCGTTGCGCGTGATTGCGGATCACTCGCGGGCTGCGACGTTTTTGATTTCCGACGGTGTCCTGCCGTCGAATGAAGGTCGCGGGTACGTGCTGCGGAAGATAATGCGCCGAGCCATCGCGCACGGAAGGAAATTGGGTCAGACAAAGCCATTCCTGCACGAAATGGTCTTCGCCGTGCGCGATCTTATGAAGGACGCATACCCTGAGTTGATCGAGTCCGCTGATCACGTGGCTAAAGTCGTCAGGGGCGAAGAGGCAAGGTTCGCACACACGCTGGCGTCGGGGCTTGGCGAACTGCAAGATCTGATAAACGAACTTGGAATGCAGCGTGTAACGACGTTCGCACTCAACAAAGGATTGATCTCGTCTTCCCTCAACGTCGGGCCCGCGTATGGATTGCTGCCGACTACCCCAGAGAAGGAAGCCAAGGTGATTGCGGAAACGATATTTCGGCCCGATTTGGCCGTGGAGTTTCTGTCGGAGCCATATCTCTACCAATTACCAGGCAAAGACGCCTTCAAGCTTTACGACACTTTCGGCATGCCTCTGGACTTCGTTCAAGACGCCTGTCGCGACCAAGGGATCGAGTTTGATCAAGCTGGTTTTGATAGCGCTATGGCGGAGCAGCGCGAGCGCGCAAAGGCCTCGTGGAAGGGTGCGGCTAAACAGACAGCGAACCCTGCTTATCAGCAGCTTCCGAAATCCGACTTCGAGGGCTATCGGCAGACTCGCTCCGACGGCTGCGAAGTGCTGGCCATCATTCACAACGGGAAGGGAGCGCAGCGACTTGAGGCTGCTCATGGCCGCCAATAC
>JADGNP010000279.1 GCA_017883425.1 Candidatus Sulfotelmatobacter sp.
AAACCTGCTTTTCTGCCGCGCCCAACAGCAGGTTCCTCGACTACGTTCGGTCATCCGCGATGCGGATGACGGAACTCCGCTCGGAATGACAGACCGCGTGGGGGTGTCACAATATTCTGCAAAGCTCCATAGGCAGCGTGGTTCTATGTGCTGCGTCAATGCCTGGTCAAGCGAGAGAAGGGACTATGTCGTTCGAGATTGCGAGCACCGCTTTTGCCGACGGCGGAATGATTCCTAAGAAGTTCACATGCGACGGACCCGACGTTTCCCCGCCGCTGGGTTGGACGCCGGCGCTGGCTGCGACACAGAGCTTGGCACTGATCATGGACGATCCCGATGCGCCCGTCGGTACTTGGGTGCACTGGGTGCTATACAACCTCCCGGCCAACACGAGAGAACTACCAGAGGGAGTGGACAAACAGGAACAGCTGGCCAGTGGGGCGATACAAGGCCGCAACGATTTTCGCCGGATCGGCTATGGAGGTCCCTGTCCTCCACCCGGCACGCCCCACCGCTATTATTTCAAGCTCTATGCGCTGGACACAAAGCTCACCCTAAAGACCGGAGCTACCAAAGCTGAACTCGAACGCGCCATGAAGAGTCATATCCTGGGCGAAACCGAACTCATGGGGCGGTATGGCCGTTGAACAGACGCACGGAGCGCTGTGCGGCGAGTCACAGACGGAGAGATCCTGGAGAAGTAGCCTTATCCTGCCAGGCAATATTCGTCTGCTTGCGCAAGGCTCCCTTCCTGGGCGCCATTGTGCCGTGGTTGTCCTTCACGACAAGGAGAGAAGGTAAACTCTATGCCCCTCGATAGCCTGGAATTCCGTACATCTCTTCAGAAGTTGCTGGTCGGGCTCATTCTGATTCTCGTTCCTCTCACGGTTTTCGGCTTCTATGTGGCATTGCAGGGAGACAGCCACATACGACAGGTGAACGGTGAGAACTTTCGCTCGCTCACATTCACCGCGGCAGAATCTACCTCTGCGTTCGTCGGAGGATGTGTGAGGGATGTCAGTGTGCTCGCCAACACCCCAGGTCCCCTACAGGCAGTTAGCCTGGCGAACCGCCAATATGAACACCTTTCGGAGGAGGCTCTGCGCACCAAGATCGGTGCCATTGAGCAAACCTGGGAAAGTTCGGAGACGGATGGACTGTCCCAGAAAATTCTCACCTCTGACCTGGCTCGCCAGCTACGGCGTGTCCGCGAGCTCAATCCCACGCTGCTGAAAATCACGGTCGCCGATGTCACTGGGGCGGCCGTCGCCGCAACGGATCGACCGGCACATTACTACCAGGGTGAGGGGGAATCCTGGCAAGCGATCTCCTCCGGGGGACTCGGCGCAATCCACGTGTCGGATCTGCGCTATGACGATAAAAGCCGTCTCTACTACCTCAGCATCGCCTACCCCATCTTGCAGGAGGGGACGGGGAAGTTCATCGGCGCGGTAACCGCCATGGCCGATGTCTCGCCGCTGTTTGCTCAACTCAACCGCCAGCCGATGGGGCGCACCGGCCGACTGTTCCTGGTGCGGGAGGACGGGAGCGTGATTGAAGCGCCGGGTGTCACTCCTGCGATGAAGATCAAGTCGGAAGAGTATGCTGCCATCCGTGACGCCCTGGGCAGTCTGCGAGGCCGCGAAGCCGGTTACATCTTCGCCACGCTGCCGAATGGCGAGTCCTATCTGATCGGTTTCGCCGATACGGGGTTGAAGGAGGCCTACCCGAATCTGCCCTGGATTGTACTGGCCAGCCAGGAAGCCAGAGAGGTCACCGGTCCGGTCCGCAACATGACCGCGTTCGCTCTGCTGGCGATGATACTGGCACTGTTGATGCTGACACTACTGGGCGCGCACGTATTTCTACATCGCACGCAGAAACTGGAAGATATCGAAACGCTGGAAGACAAGGAACCTCCTGCAGCGTGACCTCGGGGGCAGGGCCTGACTCGTGCGCATTGACGGCTGCGCACGAAAAGCCGCGGCGATCTGGTAGATAAACCAGAGAGTGCGCGCGAGGTCCCTATGGAGTCCGTGTCGTAGCTTTTCTTTCGCCCCTCCGGGGCTTGCTCATTTTCCGCTCGGCCACCCACGGCTTACGCCGTGGGCTGCATTCTTTCGCCGCTACGCGGCTTGGAGCGCATCGTGCCTTCCACCTTCCAGACGCCGCGGCTGGATTTTTGGCGGGCTTCGGGCCGCTGGCTTTCAGGGGAAACTCGTTCGCCGCACACACTTCGGAGTCAGGAATCCTCCCATAGCCAGGACAACCTGAGAATCCCCGGGTGGTGGGTCCGTCTGATTGCCCCACTACCAATCCTCGAGTAAAGTCTCAGTTTGCTGGTCGCGACCGACAAGCCTGTCGAGCTGCGCTCGACGGACAGCCGAGGGCGGCTGTCCCCACACGGGTGTTTCCGCGATCTGAGACACCACCAAATTCTTGAAGGCGGCGCACAGCCGGGGGATTATCTACCGCGACATCAAGCCGGCGGGTATAGCCGGACGTTATCGGATTTGTATCTGGTGCAGGGGTTGAAGTAGGGCGAGGCTGCCAGGTCTCTTTGTGCTGCGCTTGTTCTGGGGGGCGAGGTGGTTCCGCCTCGCTTCGCATCGGCGGGACGGCCGAGGCGGCCGTCGCCACATGTTCTTCCTGTATATTCTCAAGCGTGATCAAGACACATCTGCGGTGGTTTCTGCTGCTGTTCTCTGTGGCATGCGTGACGAATGTGGCGCATGCCGAGTCCCACAAATACTTTCGCATGGGAAATAAAGAGGACGTTCAGACCAAGCCCGTGGCGGGCGTTGCCATGGTGGGCGGGGGGAGCGATCTGGACGAGGCGTTCCGCTGGCTGTGCAATAAGGGCAACGGCGGAGATTTTCTGATTCTGCGGGCGAGGGGCGACGACGATTACAACTCGTACGTAAACAAACTGTGCAAGGCGAACTCGGTGGCGACGCTGATTATTCCGGACCGCGAGGCGGCCGAGGCTCCGGCGGTGGCGGAGATTATACGCAAGGCGGAAGTGGTGTTCATCGCGGGAGGAGATCAGGCGAATTACATTCGCGGGTGGAAGGGGACGCCGGTGGAGAGCGCGATGAACGAGAACATTGCGGCGGGGAAGCCGATTGGCGGGACCAGCGCGGGGCTGGCGGTTGAGGGAGAATTTGTGTACGGGGCGATGGGCGATAAGCCGGACGACAAGGATCTGGCGTCGGCGGATGTGTTGGCGAATCCTTATTTTGAGCGGGTGACGCTGGTGCGGGAGTTCTTGAAAATTCCGCATCTGGAGAATCTGATCACGGATTCGCATTTTGCCAAGCGCGATCGCATGGGACGGACGCTGGGATTTCTGGCGCGCATTAGGAAGGATGGATGGAGTTCGTCTCCGCGGGAGGTGGCGATCGACGAGAAATCGGCGGTGCTGGTAGAGGCGGATGGGAAGGCGAGCGTGGTGGGCAAGGGGAAGGGGGCTTATTTTCTGCGTCCGACGCAGGCGCCGGAGGTTTGCGAGAAAGGGGTGCCGCTGACGTTTCGGGGCATCAGCGTTTACCGGGTTCGGGCAGGTAGGCATTTTGATTTGATTTCGTGGACTGGCGATGGAGGGACGGGGTATTCGCTTTCGGTGGAGCGCGGGAAGATTGAGAGCACGCAGGCGGGGAAGGGGATTTATTGAAAGGGATTCTTCGGTTCTCTGTCGTCATTCGGATTGAGGGGCATATGGGCATCTTGCACAACCTCAGACTTTGGCTTCTGTTCTTTCGCCCCTCCGGGGCTGTCTTGTTCTCGTGCGTGTTACCCATGGCTTGCGCCATGGGCTGCATTCTTTCGCCGCTTTGCGGCTGCCTAGATGTCGCCTAGGAGCACAATGAACCGGTGAGGCGGTCTTTCGAGATTGGGGTCATTTGCCAGGTGTCGAGGGAAGTGAGTTCGGCGTCGCCTTCGATCTTCAGCCGCAAAGGGCCGGAGGGAATCTGATAGATGCGCGCGGTCACTGAGGTGGTTCCATTGACAAAGACTTCGAGCAGCGATCCGTCAAGGAATGCGTGCAGATACACGGGCGATGCGGTGGCTCCGGAGAGTGGTGCGGTGACAGTGTTGACGCGAAGTTCGCGGCTTCCGGATTTGTTGGTAAAGGAGATGGTGGCGAAGGTCTCTCCGGTTTCGGATCGTAAGTAAATAGAGAACTCGTCACCTTTCGGATGGAATTCCAACTTCAGTTCTGCGGCCAGGTCGTGGATGCGGAGAGCGTCGAGAACTTTCTGGCGCGCAGTGGAAGTTGCGTCGGGAGGGATGCTGGTGTGCGCGGTGCGGAGTTGCTGGGCTGCGAGGGCGACATTCGTCTGCAGTTCGTTTTCTGAATTCAGGGACAACACGCGCGGAAGAGACATGGCCCCGGCCCATCCGGCGGCGATCAGGTCAGCGTCGGGGCGGGTCTCGGTGATCCATCCCCAGAGAATGCGATTGCCGCCGGCGTCGAGCATGGTCTTGGCGGCGTAGTACGCGCCCCAATCGACGACTCCTTCTTTTTCTGGCGTGAAGCGCTGGTTGGCATAGGTGCCGACCTTCCAGCGAACTTTGCCCATCGTCGAAATCAGCAGCACATGCTTGGCGCCGAGTGGGAAGAAGTCGGGGCACTCCCACATTTCTCCCGTGTCGACGGGGTTGGCGCTCCGGATGCCGGTGGGCGAGCCTTCGATGAGCGGATGGAGATAGGTCCAGTGGCGCAGGTCGGGCGAGCTATATAGAAGGATGGTCCCGCCTTTGTGGGGGAAGCCGGAGCCGAGAATCAGCATCCAGAGATTACCTTCGCGCCAGACGTAGGGATCGCGGAATCCGGTGACGGCGAGGCCCACGGGAGGGGCGACGATCACAGGTTCGGGGAGTTTTTTCCAGGTGCGGAGGTTGTCGTCCTGGGCGACGGCGAGACACTGAGTTTCGTGCCAGGTGTGAACGCCGTCACGCAAGGTGGCTTCGGCAGCGGAGGAAGGCGGAGCGACGCCGGTGTAGATCACGGTTGGATTTCCATTGTCGAGGACGGCGCTGCCGCTGAAAACGCCGTCGCGGTCGGGGCCGCTGGGAGTGGGTGAAAGAGCAATGGGTTCGTGTTGCCAGTGGATCATGTCGGGGCTGGTGGCATGCGCCCAATTCATGTTGCCCCAGACTGCGGCTTGAGGGTTGTATTGGTGGAACATGTGATAGCGGCCGCGGAAAAAGATGGGGCCGTTGGGATCGTTCATCCAGTTGTGAGCGGGCAGCAAGTGGTACTGGGGACGAAGCGGGTCGGAGGCGAGTTTGCGACACAGGGCTGCGATGGACGGGTCGGCAGTGCACGGAAAGAGGCGAGTCCAAGCCGGAGCGAATGCGGCTGCGCTGGAGAGTTGCAGGAACGCTCGTCGAGATAGCTGCATGGGTTGAGGCCTCCAGGGGGCGCAGGGCGCTCCTGAACCGAGGTTCGTCTTATGTCATACCACACGGGTGCGCGCAGGCGCGTTGGATATAATGCGGGAAAGATAAGACATCCTCCATTCATCGTGTTCCCACACCCTTCCAGGATCGTTTGCTTCGTTATCGCGGCGATGCTCGCCATGAACGTTGGGTCGCTGGGACAGGCAGCGGCACCTTCCTCTGCGAAATCCGCGGAGCGGCTGGCGCTGCAGCACGGACAAGAGGCGCTCAAGAGCGGGGATATATCGCGCGCGCGGGCGGAATTTGAGAAAGCGGTAAGGCTTGCTCCGAATGACGCGGAGGCGCAGTCGGCGCTGGGCTGGGTGCTGGCCCAGCAAGGGGAAGCGGACGCGGCGGTGGCGCATCTGCGGACCGCGATCAAAGCCAAGCCCGGGTTTGTGGAGGCGCGACTGACTCTGGTGGGTGTGCTGTCGCAGCAGGGGAAATCCGCGGAGGCAGAGCAGGAGGCGCGCGCCGCGGTGAAGATTGCGCCGGGCAACGCGGAGGCTCACCGCATGTTGGCGAGGATTCTGAGCCAGCGGCCGGGAGACGAGGCGCTGTCGGAGATGCGGCGGGCGGTGGAACTCGCTGCGGAGCGCGCCGACTTGCGCGATGACCTCGGGAATATCCTGGCGCAACGAAATCAGTTTGCCGATGCGGAGATCGCGTTCAAAGAGGCATTGCGTTTACAGCCGAATCTCGAGCAGGCGCACTTTCACCTGGGAGTAGTGCGCTTGCAGGGACAGCGACTGGAGGAGGCCGCCAGCGAATTGGGGCAAGCGGTTGAACTGGCTCCGCAGGATGCGGCAGCTCATTACTACTTGGCGAAGACTCTGACCGCGCAATCGAGGAGTGCCGATGCGCTGCAGGAATTGCGGAAGGCGGCGGCGTTGAAGCCCGCCTGGTTTGAATTGCAGATTGAGCTGGGCATTGCCAGTCAGCGTGCCGCGGACGCCGACGGCGCAGTGGCGGCGTTCGGCGAGGCGGTGAAGCTGCGGCCCACAGACGCGGAGGCGTACAACGATCTCGGGCTGGCCCTGGTGCAGAAGGGCGATGCGGAGGGGGCAATCCCCAAATTCAAGACGGCGGCGCAACTGCGTCCGGAAGACGGCACGTTTCGCGGGAATTTAGCTATCGCTTATATGCAGCGGGCGGATTTTGATGCGGCTATCACGGAACTGGAGGCCGCGCTTCAGCTGGCGCCGGACGATGCGTCGCTGCACTACAACCTTGGGCTGGCTTACAAGCTGAAGGATCAGCTCGACCAAGCCGTCACGGAATTCCAGAATGCGATTCGGTTGCAGCCGGATCTGGCCGATGCGCACTACACGCTCGGGGTTTTGTTCTGGCAACAAGGGGAGTTCGACAAGGCGACCGAGGAACTGCAGAAGGCGATTCAGAATCAACCCAGCTACGCGGAAGCTCATTACACGCTGGGCACGGTTTTCAAGCAGCAGGGAAAACTGCCGGAGGCCGCGGCGGCGTTGCGGGAGGCGATCCGGCTGCAGCCGGAGTTTGCGGGGGCGCATACGACGCTGGCCGCGGTGCTGCGGCAGTTGGGCGACGCGCAGGGTGCGGCGGAGGAAGCGAAGGCGGGAGCGAGGATCGCCGCCTCGACCAACAATCTGCAGGCGGCAACGTTTTCGACGAACTCGGGAAAGAGGCTGCTGGGCGCGGGCGATGTGGACGGGGCGATTGCACAATTCCGGTCGGCCATTCACTCAGAGCCCAATTATGCGGCGGCGCATTATCAGCTTGGGCTGGCGTTGCAGCAGAGCGGGCAGAAGGATGAGGCGAAGAGAGAGTTTCAGAGGGCTGCGGAGTTGGATCCGCATTTGACGGTGCCGCGGTAGGGCGGGG
>JADGNP010000024.1 GCA_017883425.1 Candidatus Sulfotelmatobacter sp.
AAAGTCCTGACCCTGGAAGATGCCATCCGCAAGTTCTCCGCGCTCCCCGCGCAGCGCATGCGCCTGACGGATCGCGGAGTCCTCAAAGCGGGTATGTGGGCCGACGTGGTGATCTTCGATCCTGCCACCGTGCACGATCGGGCAACCTTCGACAATCCTAATCAGCTTTCCGAAGGGATGGACTACGTGCTGGTCAACGGCGTGCCCGTGATCGACCAAGGGAAGATGACGGGTGCCCTTCCCGGCAAAGTGTTGCGCGGCGCGGGATACGTACCTTAGCGGTGCCATTTGACCGACAATTCTGCCTTGTACTTCTTCGCGGCCTTCGCGAATCCTTGGCGAACTTTGCGGTCCAGGCTTTTGCCCCCGTTGCTTCGTCCCGGCTCAGCGCGCTATGGCTTTAACCGCGCCTGTGTTTCAGCGCCCGGCAAGGGACTTACCCGCGGCTCCGCCAACGTCCCGCTGATCGTGTACCCCGCTGCCGCGGCGCCATTCGGAGTCTTAGCCAGCCTAAGATCGAGCTCGCCCTTTAAAGACGCGGTCCCGCTCAACTGAAACTTTCCCCCCGGAGAATCCAGCTTGGCGTCCTTCATCTCGATCTTGCCCGCCTGCAATCGCGCCTGACCCGCAAACCGCGTGAACCTGAAAGGCTCCGTATCTTCCCCCAGCGAGATGTGAGGCAAGGTTCCATCATTCATATCAAACTGCAGCGTGCCTTCGGCCGATGTCCAGAACTCCGCGGGGCACGATCCCTTTACCTCGTAACTGGTGTTGGCAGTGCCGGCGATCCACCCGTCCTTCATCGCATCCGCGAGGCGCGCCAGCGAAACTCCGGTCAGGCTGCCGCTGCCTTTGCAAACCGCAGGCTTCCCGCTGAAGTCTGCCTGCCATTGGCCACGATGCTTACCGCCAAGGAACTCCGCGCTCAACTCCGAGATCTGCAATTTCCCGCTGTCGAGGCTCACCTTTGCGGAAACCTGCGTTGCCGCCAGACTCTGCACTTGCAAACGCTCTGTGGTCACTTGCCCGGACGCGCGCACGCTCGTCAGGAACGACGGCCCCGCTTGCGTGTTCGACTCCAGAACTCGATACCACGGCCGTTCCTTCGGGCTCGGGCTCACCCACTCACTCAGCTCGTCGAGCGCAATCCGATTCGCGTTCAGGATGAAGTGCACCTGGCATGCCCCGGGAGTTCCGCACCCGCGCGGCATCTCCAGCGATCCGGTCCACCAGGCGTCAGCCGCCTTCGCGTTCAACTTCGCGACGCGGACCTCGTCCGGCAAAAGCTGCATGTCCGCCGAGGCAATCTCGACCGGTCCCGCCACACCACGAAAGGCGATGCGAACGTTGCGCAACTTCGCCGTCCCGGTCACTTGCGGTCCCGTGAAGCCCGAGGCCGTGCCGTTGCTGCGCCCCGCCCATGATCCCGCGATCTGCAGATCAACCTGTGCGCTACCTTCCGCGGCGGACTGCAACGCCGCGAGCCCGAACATGCGCGCCACACGCAAAGCCTTCGCAATCTCCGCTTCCCCCGCAACCGCAAGGCTATAACCGTCGCGGTTAACCCATCCCCGAGCCGTCGGACCCAACGCGCGTCCGATTGCGACCGGGAATGGTCCGAACTCGACATGCGGGCCATCCGGAACCCGCAGGCCCGGCGCGCTCTTGCGAATCGTCTGCCTTCGCGACGCGGCGCTCTCCAACGAATCGCCAGCCGTCACCAGGAAGGGAACTGTCTCCGGTCCAATCTCTGCTTTATTCGCAGACGAGGCCAGACGAAAGTCGGCGATCTCTCCACGTCCGTCCAATTGAAGCTTCGATGCCGCCGTGGCGTTCTGCTCGACTCGAAGACTCCCGCTCACCGTTCCGCCCGCAACCAGATCCTCGGGCAGATTCTTCTTCGCCCGCTGGACGAGAACCGCCGCCGCACTCGCCGGCACGTTGTCAGCCGCCAGCGTTAGTCCAAAGCTGCGGCTTCCCGGAAGACCCATGTCCCCTTTCAACGTGATGAGCCCGCTGCCCACCGGAGCGCTGCATAGAAGCCCGTGAAACGCATGATTGAGAGAACTGTATTCCCCGTCGCAGTGGCCCGCCAGACGCAGCGCCTGGCCGCTC
This sequence comes from Candidatus Sulfotelmatobacter sp., assembly GCA_017883425.1. Classification (GTDB taxonomy): domain Bacteria; phylum Acidobacteriota; class Terriglobia; order Terriglobales; family Acidobacteriaceae; genus Sulfotelmatobacter. Next base: position 2,116 of record JADGNP010000024.1, read on the forward strand.
GTAATGTCGTAACGTCGAAAATCCTGAATCCAGCCATTGCTGGTGATCTGCAGTTTCGCCGGAGTTCCCGCCAGCGCCACATCCAGCAGCACCTCACCCCGCCAGCCCTGGTCGTTCCCCGTGAAGAATTTCGTAAACTGCCCGAGTTGGGCGCGGTTCCACTCAATCATGAAGCGCAGCGGCGTGTCGCGCAGGGCGTCCGCACGCTGCCACGTCCCGCTCACCTGCAGCAGGCCCGTGTCGCTCAAATTCAGATCGGTGCGGAACGGTTGCGCTTTCAGCCGCACGCCCCAGCTGTTTTCCGAGTCCTGCCACAAAGAAAAATCCGCATTGGTCAGGGCATACGGTTTTTTCTCCGGACCGCTCTTGAAATTAATCCGCGCCGACGTGGCTTGAATGTAAGGAAATCCCGGCCGCGGTTCCGACTTCGCTTTCCCGGTTGGCGCCAGCGGGATGTGCGCCGTGCGCTCCAGCAGGGCTTCCAGGTTCCAGCGCCCATTCTCCGCGTGTACCAGATTCAGGCTCGGCTCCGTGAGGTCCAGACGCGCGATTTCCAGCCGCCCGCGCACCAGGGAAGTCAGACGAAGAGCCGCCGTCACTTCGCTCGCCCGCAGCATGGGCTCGGCTCCGAACGCCGGATCGTCGTACACCACTAGGTTTTCCAGATCGAATCCCGGCCGCGGCAGCAGCCGGAGGCGAACCGAGCCAATCTCCACGGGACGGCCGACTCCCGAACTGATGGAAGATGCAATCCGCGATTTCAAACGGGAGGCGCCGGGCCGAAGAAGAAACAGCGTCAGCACGATCAGTGCTGCCGCCGCTACGATTCGCCGCTTAGAGGAGAAGAGCTTCACCGCGCCCTTACTGGAATTTCGAGGGGCCTCATCTTACAAACTGGAGCGTCCGCTTCCATCGGGTCTCATCGAAAAAATGCAGGACCACCTTGCCCAGAAACAAAATACGATCTCCCCAGGCAGTCTTCCGGTATTGATCATCCGGCGTCTCAAACGACCAATAGATGAACAGGGGACGCCCAATGACGTTTCCCTTGGGAATGAATCCCCAGTAGCGGCTGTCCAGGCTCACGCCGCGATGGTCGCCCATGGCGAAATAGTGAGCGGGAGGAACCACAATGTCGTCCCCGTGAATGTAGGACTGCAGATCCACCATCCAGTTGGGGTACACATTGGGATCGTCCGTGGGCGGCACCGCCGGAAAATTGTTCCGGTAAGGATCGATCGTGTCGCGGTCGTGCAACACGTAGGGCTCGTCCAGCGCCTCGCCGTTGCGATACACCACCCCGTTCCGCAGATGGATTCGGTCTCCGGGCAGCCCAATAATCCTCTTCACTACGTAGAGTCCCGGCTCCGCCGGCGACAGAAACACCACAATGTCCCGAAAACGCACGTCCCGATAGGGAAGCAGCGGCCCCACCCAGGAACTCTTGGGGGCAAACTGAATGCGGTTCACGAACACGTGGTCGCCGATCAGCAGCGTGTCCTCCATCGAGCTCGACGGAATCTCAAACGCCTGCACCACAAACGTGATGATGAACAGCCCCGTCACCAGCACCGCTGCCAGCGAGGAGAGAAACTCGACCGTAGTCTCCTTCGGCTTCTCTTCCGCGACGTTCTCTTCTGCTTTCGTTTCTTTCTTCGCCACTGTAATGTTTCTGTGTCGGCTCAAAACTTGCCCTTCCATCTGGTCTCGTAAGTGGTTTTGGGAAGGGCACGGCTTCTAGCCGTGCCGCTAGCGCCCGGAAAGCATGCGGGCTTCACAGTTTGCTGAAAAACTCGGTTTTGGGTGGCGCAGCGCTTTCAGCGCTGCGATTAAGCCCTTCTCTTCCTTGAGGGCTTTAGCCCCTGAGGGACATCGCTTCCGCCCACGAACCGTCCCTCAAACCGGCTCCCGTACTTCCTGAACAATCGCTGCCATCTCCGAGCCTATTCAGTGTACCAGCCGGAGCGTGCGGTTCCAGCGCGTGATCTGAAAGATGTGTGTGACCGCGTACGCCAGGTGATATAGCCTGCCCATGACCGACGCGGACGGACTCCGGTCCCAGTCCCGCACCGACCAGTAAATGACCAGCGGTCTCCCGATAATGTTTTCCTGCGGCACAAACCCCCAATAGCGGCTGTCCTGGCTGTCGTCGCGATTGTCGCCCATCACGAAGTAATGCCCTTCCGGAACAATCAGCTGGCCGTCTTCCACCAGTTTCCGCATCTCCAGCCACCACTTTCCATCCAGGCCAATTGCCGGGATATCGACCCGCGGAAAATTATCACGGAACAGATTATTCGGCGGTTCCAGGAACCGCACGTAAGGTTCGTCGAGCGGCTTGCCGTTGATCAGGACCTTCTTGCTCACCATCCGCAAGCGGTCTCCCGGCACGCCGATCACCCGCTTCACAAAATGCTGTTGTGGATCCACCGGGTAGTGAAACACGATGATATCTCCGCGCGCGATCTTCTGATACGGCATCACGTGGTCGCCCAGCCCCTGTCCCCCATAGCAGAGCTTGTTCACCAGCAGGTAGTCGCCGACCAACAGCGTATTTTCCATCGATTCCGAAGGAATCTGGAACGCCTGCACAATGAACGTGATCACGAAGATCGCAATCACCACCGTGCCCATCAACGATTGCAGCGAACCGATCACGTCGGTGCCGAGGGTAGTCACGATGCGGCGGTTGGGCGATGGAACTGGAATGTCAGGCGAAGGGATAGGCAGGTCCGGCGGGCCGGTAAGAGGCGGTGGCGAAGCGATGGGGTTTGGCGAATCCATGAAAATCTACTTGTCCACCGGGTGCGAGACCCGTGCCGCCGTTTTCGTCTCCCCCGCTTTCGGACGGGAAGCCAGGAGCGTCAGCAGTTGCCGCGCTGCGTCCTGCTCCGCCGTCTTCTTGGTCGAACCCTGCGCGCGTCCCACAAACTCCGCGTCCTTGTTGTTCTTGGTGTGCAGACGGGCTTCGACCGTAAACGTCTTGCTGTGCTCCGGACCCGCTGCCTCCACCATGACATATGCGGGCTGGGGCAGTCCCAGGCTCTGCACCGCTTCCTGCAGTGCAGATTTGAAATCCGTAACCGGCAGCGTGCCGCCTCCGCGCTCCATCCGTTCGAGTTCCGGCGCAATCACGTTGCGCAGAACGAACTGCCGCGCCACCTCAAGCCCGCCATCCAGATAGATCGCCGCCAGAATCGCCTCCAGCGCGTCCACCAGCAGCGCCGTCTTGCCCCGCCCGCCGCTCTTTTCTTCGCCTCGCCCCAGCCGCAGATAGTGGCCCAGTTCTAACTGCTGCGCGACCCGGATCAAATGTCTCTCGCTGACCAGGTGGGCCCGCAGCTTCGAAAGTTCACCTTCCCGGAATTGCGGGAAGCGCTGGAACAGTTCCTCGCTCGTCACCAGCGCCAGCACCGCATCCCCCAGGAACTCCATCTGCTCGTTGTCGCTGACCTTGTACTTGCTCTCGCCCGCCTGTTGCGCTTCCTGCTCCCGTGCCTGCGAACTGTGCGTGACCGCTTGTTCAATGACGGCCCGCCGCCGGAAATGGTAGCCCAACCCCTCTTCCAGCGCCGTGATTTCCCGTTCTTTCATATGTGGGGACAGCGGCTGTCCGGCGAGCACCGCTCGCCTTTCTCGGAGCGCCCATTCGCAGTTAGTTCTTCGGAGGCGCCGCAGTCTGTCCCGGTGCCGTGCCGCCACTCAGCTTCACCAATCGATCCTTCTCAGCGCGCGCCGCTTTGCCCACACCGGAGTCGGGTCGGTCCTTGGTGAGATCCACCGCCTGGTCGACGTATTTCATGGCCTCTGGAATCTTGTTCTGCATGTCCAGCGTGACTGCCAGCTGGAAGATCGTGAACGCATCAGGCTGCTGCGGAAGTGCATCAATGGACTTCCGCAGATTCACCTCAGCGTCCGCCCAATTATTTGCCTTGAACGACAACGTGCCCAGGATGAAATACGCCTCGGACCGCACACCATTCTTGAACGCGTTCAACTGTTCTGGCGGATAGCCCGTGGTCGGGACGTCCGTGTCAATCGTCACCAGCGCGCGCTCCGCGTCCGTTTTGGCTTCGGCCACACGCTGATCCTTATCCAGATCCGTGTCGCGCATCCGTTCGGACAGGGCCCGCGCGACCCCGATCAGTGCCGCCGGATCATCTGCGTCCATCGCCAGGATTTTCCTGGCCATTTCTATCATCTTGTCGGGATTGGCCTGATAACGGCCCATGGCCGCCGTGTACAAAGGCGCTCGCAACTCGCTGTCGGGAAACTTCGTGGCGAAGTCGTCGGCAGCCTTCTCCAGCGCCGCGGGATCGGTCTGCCCCAGGGCCGCCTTGTACGCCTCAAACTCCGGTTGCGTTTTAGCTGCCGGCGGACGCTTCCCCGGCGGCGCAGCCGCTTGTCCCGCGGGCTGCGCTGCTTGCCCGGCCGGCGGATTCTGGGCTGCAGGTTTGTCGTTGCTCTGCCCGAAACTCCAGGCGCACATTCCCAGCACTGCCATCACCATCGCTGCTCGCTTCATGCGTTCTCCTCGAACCCCATACTTTTCTGATTTCCAATCGACCCGTGAAGCCTGCAACCCCGCATTTTATCGTAGCAGAGTAGAACATCAGCAGGTTTTACTGACAGCTGATAGCTGACCGCTGATAGCTCTCTACTGTGGTTTTGCCGGAGGCTCGTAAGCCTGTTGCAGTCCCCGCTCCGCTGCCGCCTTCACCTCCGGCAGCTCTGCCCCCGTCGTCAACGCCGCGCGGTACTCGTTCATCGCCGCCTCGCGGTCCTCTTTCATATCCAGAATCCTTCCCAGGTACACGTGCGACCACGCCACCACTTTGGGATCTTTCGTCTCCTGGATCGCTTTCTGGAAATTCTCCAGCGCCCCTTCCCGATTCTTGTTCGCCACGGCCACCTGCGCCAGGATGAACAGCGCCCGCCCCGGATCCCCGATCTTTTTGTCCAGTGCCTGCTGCGCCAGTTCCTGCGCGCCCTTCGGATCGCCCGCCACCAGCCGCTTTTCGGCCGTCACCAGCATGCGCCGGTCCTCCAGTCGCGACAGTTGCACCAGTTCCGGCGCTGAGACCCGGACATACTGCACCTCGCCCGCCGCCTTCTGCTGCGCTTTCACATCGATGTTGTCGAGGATCTCCGAGTACGCGCTCCGCAGTCCCGCCGGATCTTTTTCGAACGCCAATAAGGAAGTGTAGAAATATTTCGTCAGGACGTACCCTTGTTTCACCGCATCATCCACCGCCTGCAGACGCATCGCTTCTGCGGTTTGCTTGGTGCCGAGGGTCCGTATCTCAATTGCCCGCACCAGGCACTCGGTCACCAGCAGCGAGATGTCGGTCTTGAAGCCCTCTTCCAGCGGCGCCCGCTTCACCGACTGCAGCAGCGGTTCGATCCGCTTGATTGAACTGAAATGTTTTTCCGCCAGCGGATCCAGCAGGTAGTGCAAGTACGCATGCCGGATCTGCGGCATCTTCAGCGGATCGGTCGAACTCGGGTCGGGAGACGGAAAGACCACAATGTCGTAATCGCTGCCGTAATTGCGGGCGTTGGCCAAATTCGGATCGCCCATGAAGTCCACGTAAACCGTGAACGTGCGCCCCAGATATCCTCCCGACTGCATTTTCAGGTAGATATCGGTGTCGAACACCATCTTCGCCAGCGGCACGTGATAGCGTTCCACCAGCGCGGCATAGTTCGCCCGGTGCTGCTCCCAGATCGCGTGCAGCCCGGCCTTGTCGTAGAAGCGCTCCAGCACCGCTCCAAACGCGGCAATCGGCACCGCATCCGGAGGCATGTCGTCCTCCTTCCCTCGCGGAAGAAAGTGCGGAGGCCCCTGCAGGTACAGCGCCAGCGACACGTACTGCGACAGGTCATGCGCCGGATCCTTCCCCCGGTGCGCCAGGTACCACTCGCACATCGCGCTCATGGTCGCCTGCGCCTCCTCCGAGTGCTTGAGGTTCCTCTCCACCTCGGCCCGGATGTTGAGCCGCTGCGCATCGGAAATATTCAGGTCGACGTTGTAGCCGCACGTATTCATCGCCGTCAGCACGGCGAACAAAGTCTCGCTCGTATCCAGCGTGATCGGATTACTGTTGTCCGCCAGACACACCGGCGCCAGCAGCCCCAGCACGGCTGCCACCATCAAACCTCGAAGCCCACAACCCAGAAAACGCCTCAGGAATCCCTCCCGCAGGATGGCCACTCGACATAGGCGGAGAACATTATTCAGTTTAAGGGCTTGCCAGCAGAGGGTCAAACCCAGCAGGGGGATAGGCTTATACGAAGGGAGAAGAGATACACCCCCCACCAGGATCACGGCTGCCGGAGTTGGGGTTGGGCCGGGGCCCGCCCGCGCGTGCGCGGCGCTGCAAGGGGCGGGATTGGAAGTCATGCGTTGCAGCTGCGCGATTTGGGTGGCGTGCGCTCATGGCCCGAAGGAGTCGAAGGTGGAGAGATTTTCCGCCGATGACCCCGAGGAACGCTTAGCCGCGAGTTTTGGGCTCACGATTCTTGAGCTCGACGCACTTGGCGCAAGTACACTCAAACAACGGATCCGTTGGCAAGGTCAGATGTCCGCATCGAGCGCACATGTACCAGTCTCCTCTACCCTGCCCGATCATCACCTTGAAATGGCCGCCCTCGACGCAATAGGGGCAGCGCATGACAGGCCTTCTCGGCTTGTGGGATGCTTCTGGAGCGGTCATGGACTAGTTCACATGCGGAATGAAGTTCTAGTCGTGGAGAACGATGTTGAGAAGTGAACTGTGAACTTGAAACCCACTCCCGCCGTCATAGTTGATGAAGCCTAACTTCCTGAACCGGTTCATGAAAAAACTGACCCGCGACCGCGTTGTGCCGATCATTTCCGCCAGCATCTCCTGACTGATCTTGGGGATGAGAGTCTCGGGCACGCCTTCCTTGCCGAAGTGAGCCAGCAATAGTAATATTCGGGCCAGTCTTTTTTCGCTGGAATTGAAAAGCTGGTCAACCAAATCCTCTTCGTATCGGATGTTCCGGGTCAGTAAATATGCCACGAACATGTCGGAAAACGCGTGCTCCCGGTGAAGCACTTCCATCATGGACTTCTTATCGATTCGCATCACAGAGCAATCGGTCATTGTGGTTGCGGAGCACATGCGCACAGGCTGCCCTCTAAGGCAACCTTCTCCGAAGAAATCGCCCTCGCTCAGAATGCCGATTGTGGCTTCCTGCCCGGTCGCCGACACAACCGTGAGTCTTACCTTTCCTGTCTGTATATAAAAAACAGCATCGGAGGAGTCGCCCTGAACAAAGATCGTCTGCTTCTTGGGAAAGGCTGCGATTTTCCTGCCGCCGTCGATGGTCGAAAGGAATGTCTTGGGATCGAATTTGTTGAGCTTCTTGGCCGCCGCACGGGGACCCATTTAGTCCTCCGTTGTAGTAATATCACATGCCCATTGTGGTGGTCTGTTGGGCAGCACACATACCCAGATTCTTGTCCGTTCGCCAATTTCTGGGCCTTCCTTATAAAGTAGCGGAATCGCTTCAACGTTGGGTCACGTTTCGTGCGTCGGGATGCTTACGCGTCGCAGCGGTGAGATCAAATGTAAGATACCCTACAGAAGCGTTGTATCTGTACCCTGTACAATCTTCCGCGTACCGCGAATAAGCAGAGTTTCACATACCACGACGGGCAGGTTCATCGTCCCGGCGTCTGGGAGGTTTTTCGGTTCTCGCTCGTGGCGCGCAGGGACCTACAAGTCGTGCAGTCTGGCGAGCGGACGAATGCCGCAGGAAAGCCAGTCAGCAACAAAATACTTCTATCGATCTCCGATAGCGAGTTCAACTTGCTGCGCCCTCACCTCGAATATGTCCGTTTGCCAAACCATCTAGTCCTTCACGAGACAGGTGGAAGGCTGGAGTTTGCGTACTTCCCGAATCTAGGTTTGATTTCTCTTGTAGTCGTAATGAAAGATGGAAAGACCGCCGAAGCTGGCGTAGTTGGCAATGAGGGTTTTACTGGAACACCGGCGGTCGTCGGCCTGAGTCGGGGCCCGCTGCGGGCGGTGGTACAAGTCACGGGGGACGGATTTCGCGTAAAGGTTGCAGCCTTGCAGGATACCTTGGAATCCACTCCACACCTGCAAATGATCTTGAACCGCTATGCCGCGATTCGGTGTATGCAGGTTGCACAAACCGCCGCGTGTAATCGGCTGCACGAGATTAAGCAGCGCCTCGCGCGGTGGTTGCTCATGACTCAGGACAGAGTGGATTCAGGGGCGCTGCCCATCACCCATGATTTTCTCGCAACCATGCTAGGCACCGATAGGCCTAGCGTGAGCTTGGCAGCTGGTGTTTTGCAGAAGAAGGGGCTCATCGCGTACACCCGTGGCGCAGTGAAGATCCTGAACCGCAAGAAACTTGAAGGCTTCGCCTGCGAGTGCTACGGGGTTATCCGACAGTACGATGGCGAGCTGGGCATGAAATAATTTTGGACGTGAAGACTCGCCCTCTGCTTCATTGGGGGCCAGCCCCCATAAGCGCCAACTTAAGAATTCCGGTTTACCCGTCATCCGCCACACCACCCGCGGTCAAATAGAACGTGTTTCAACTAGTTCTTCTCATGCCCGACTCCATTCAGTGGGCAGCAGCTCATACCCGGGGGCCTGCTACCATTGCTACATGTTCAATTTCGGCAAACCGAAAACAGCTGGCGACTGGATCGTTCATATCGCGGGTGCCGTCGTCGCTCTATTCCTTGTCTGGTGGATGCTGCGGATGTTCGTTCTTTGAACCCTTTGTATTCTCCCATCATGCAGGGTGCCCCCAGTTCGGTCCACCCCTGTTATCGCACCCCTGTTATCGACCAGCCCATACCCTAGGAGTGACAGTAATAACGTTTCGATCACGCAGCCGGTGGTCGGATTTTCATTACCATGATATCCGTATCATTGATCCGCACCGGACCTACCTCTCCGCACAGGTACCATCGAAAACTGCTCCAGCGCCACTGCTCCGGCGAGGCTACCAATCCGCGTGCTACAGGATTGCGATGGATGTAGCGCAGCTTTTCAATTCGCTTCTGCTCGGTCCAAACATTAAAGTCATAAAACCGCGCCTGCCAGAATCGGTTCGGACTCGCGGGTTTGCGCCGACCATGATCACCCGAAACCGGGGCGGACGAAATTGGGGTGCCCGAAACCGGGGTGCCCGAAATTGGGGTGCCCCATGTCTCGCTGTTTTTGCGAGACATGGGATTAGCTCCGCCACTCTCCAAGCTGCGAACCACACCCAGCTTCAACGCCTGCACGGCAGTTGACAGCGTTTCCCGCTGTGGCTTCACCAGTTACCGCCCAGAAACCAGCCGGCAGGGGCAACTACTAGCCTGACCCGCTTACGTTAGCTGCTCATGGAGCTGGCCCACCTAGGCGCCGCCACAACTGAGGCTGCCCCTTTCGTCGCGGTTTTCGACGGATGGGGACCACGACCGCTGGCGCGACCGAGGGTTGGGAACCTCCATCGCTTCGCGTACTTTGGAATGAGTTGGAGCAACGAAATCCACAGACACCACATTCGTCGTGTGACATCTGACCTTGTCCTCCACAGGCAAGGGAGTAGAACATTGTCAAGGCGGAGGCGGTACACGCACCCACCGCGAAAAAGGCCGCAAGTCCTTTGTTGTCAAGATTTTGACCTCTAAACCCTTGGGGCTCAAGATTTTGCGCGGACTTTTTGCAGAACCCGCGCCAGTCAAGGCTTTCAGAGGGGAGGGGGGAGGGGGTATACTCCTCAACCCGAGATTTTCCCGGAATGAAACTCGCTCGAACACGGCCTTCGAGGCCGGTGGGCAAAGTATTTTTTGCAGTAGATTTCCACAGAGGTACTCAGGTGTCCGGCCCATCTTTGTGCCGCCACAAAGGCTGCCCCACTCTCCGCGCCCGCCCATCTCCCGCGCACCTTAGGTCTACCCTACTAGTAATCTCGCCCCCGCCCGCGTCCACCCCCATAATGCTGCAATGGCCTTCACGCAACTCTTTCTTGGCTTCCTGCAGCCGGTCGCGCTCGGATCGGCTGCGGTCTTCGTCCTGCTCCTCATTATTGGTCTCAGGACGCCTCGCCGCTCCCCCGTCCTCGCCACCCGCAGAACCTCCCGCTAAGCCACTCCGCCGTTTGCCTGCCCCACGCCCCGCGTGAGATATTACTCTGCTCTCGGCCTTCACCAGCATCTTGACTAGCCAGGAGCCAGAGTGAAATTCCCAAATGCGTCTAATCCCCCGCGACACCAAGTTTTTCGACCTCTTCGCTGAACTTTCCGGCAACTTGACCGAAGGAGCCAAGTTGCTCCGCAGCATTCTGGCCGACCCGCGCGACCTTTCCATGCGGGTCAACCAGGTGCAGGCCATCGAGCACAAAGGCGACAAGGCCACCCACGCCATCATCACCAAACTCAACCAAAGCTTCATCACTCCCTTCGATCGCGAGGACATTCACCGCCTGGCCTCCTCCCTCGACGACGTGCTCGATTTTGTAAACTCCGCGGCCTTGCGCCTTGTGATGTACAAGATCACCACGCCTCCGCCCGTATCTGCCGAGTTGGCCGGACTCATCGTCCTGCAATGCGAGGAACTGGCCCAGGGCGTCTCCCTGCTCGAAAAGAACGGCCACGTCATGGACCATTGTGACGAAATAAACCGCCTCGAGGACATGGCCGATCACGTCAGTCGCAGAGCCATTGCCGATCTCTTCGAACACGAAAAAGATCCCATTCAGCTCATCAAGCTGAAGGAATTGTACGAAGTGCTGGAATACGCCACCGACAAAGCAGAGGACGCAGCCAACGTGCTCGAAGCCATCGTCGTCAAGAGCACCTAGCATGAATTTCGCGAATAAAGACTTCGCGAGCACAAACCGGAGACCTTCCCGTTGAACAGAGATGTGCTGCTGGTCCTGATCACGATCCTGGTCGCCTTAGTCTTCGACTTCCTCAACGGATTTCACGACTCCGCCAACAGCATCGCGACCGTGGTTTCCACGCGCGTGCTGTCGCCCAGACTCGCCGTGCTGTGGGCCGCCGCCTTCAACTTTCTCGCTGCTTTTTTCCTGGGTACGGCCGTCGCCAACACCATTGGCCGCGGCATGATCCGCCTGGAACACGTAGATCAATATGTCGTCATGGCTGGCTTGTTCGGGGCCATCGTTTGGGATCTCCTCACCTGGTGGTGGGGACTTCCAACCTCCTCCTCCCACGCTCTCATCGGTGGCTACGCCGGCGCGGCCATGATGCATGCCGCCATTCACACCGGGGCCGCCTCCGTGTTCTCGGTCATCATTCCCGAAGGCTGGTACAAGACCCTCATCTTCATCGTGGTTGCCCCGGTCATGGGCATGGTCCTTGGCCTGACCTTCATGGTCGCCGCCCATTGGATTCTCCAGAACAAGCCGCCGCAGGTGGTGGACAAATGGTTTCGTAAGCTGCAACTTCTTTCCGCCGCAGCCTACAGCCTCGGCCACGGCGGCAACGACGCGCAGAAGACCATGGGCATCGTCGCCGGCGCGCTCTACACCGCCGGATTCATGAGCAAATCCGACATGCTCTCGAACTGGGGACGCTTCCGCTGGCCCATCATCCTGGCCGCCCACGCTGCCATTGCCGCCGGCACTTATTTCGGGGGCTGGCGCATCGTCCACACCATGGGACAGAAAATCACCAAGCTCAAGCCCCTCGGCGGTTTCTGTGCCGAAAGCGCTGGAGCCATCACTTTGTTCGGCACCGCTCTCGCTGGCATCCCCGTCAGCACCACTCACACCATCACGGGCGCCATCGTCGGCGTGGGCGCCGTGCACCGCCTGTCCGCCGTCCGCTGGGGCGTCGCCGGACGCATCGTCTGGGCCTGGATGCTCACTATCCCTGCCTCGGCAATAGTCGCCGCCGCCACCTTCATGATCATTAATTTCTTCCACCCACAAGGCTAGGTTCCTGTGGCGCGGGCGCCCCCGCCCGCGGCCTTGGATCTTGGTTTTGGTGTTGACCTTGACCGCGCTGGCGCAACTCTGACAGCGCCGGCTTACCTATTTCTTCTGGCTCGGATCGTCCCCGGCATTGATGTAATTGAACTGCAGCGGAGCCATGCCGTGGACCTGCACCACGACTTCTCCACTGGCCATCGCGTAGTGATGCATCTCCGGATCGAGATAAGCGAAGCTCCCGGGTTGGAAAGCTCCCATCTTGGTTTCGTCGAAGGTGTCTCCCATCCCAACTTTGAACGTCCCAGAGATGATGGTGACGTTCTCCCGCTGGGGATGCCAGTGCGGTGCAATGCGATATCCGTCAGGCATCTTGAGCCGAACGGTGTAGTCGCCGCTCTTGGCGCTCGGATCGCCTTCGAGCACGGCGAGTTGAGCCCCCGGTTGCAGAAATGGAGGTACTGGGCCCCAGACAATCGTGTCCGGAGTGAATATGTTCTTCTCACCAGCAGGTGGGTGCGCGGCCAAGGTGAAGAATTGACCAGCCAGGCACAACATGCCAGCCAGTGCGAGCACAACGTACAAGTTTCGTTTCATCTTTAACTGCCTCCGTGGTATCTCATGGATCGGCCAGCATCATCGCTTGCCCTCCGGGCAATTTCAATGATCCCCAGATAATTTTTGTATATTTTTCGTATATCGTCGCAAGCTGCTGATTTTTATAGCATAATGCCCATGCGAGAGCCTCATGCGAAGCAGGAGAGCGACAACCGGCGAGGTGGAACTTGACCTCGGCCGCTATGAACTTCGGCGATTCGGTCGACGCGTGAAGCTCGAGAAGAAGGCGATGGAACTCCTGATTTTCCTGGTGGGCCGTCGCGAACAACTGGTGTCCCGCAAAGACGTCGTCGCCCGACTCTGGGGATCGAATCTCTTCATCGATACCGACCGGAACATCAACAACATTGTGCGAAAACTCCGCACCGCTCTGGGCGACAACTCCGCCAAACCTCATTTTCTCGAGACCGTGGTGGGGAAAGGATACAGGTTCATAGGGCCGGTGCGGGTGATTGATGCCGGTTATGCAGGCTCCCACTCCAGTGATCTTCCCGCCCGCGCCGCGACTCGCGAGAATGCGGAAGCGCGGAGTGAGCGCTCGAACCTTGCCGTGTTGCCGCTTTTGCTCGTCGGTCAGGGCGCAGACGACCAGGGACTGTGCCTGGGCTTCGCCGATGCGCTGGTCTCGCGCCTCGGAAACCTGCGGGGCGTCGACGTTCTGCCCACCTCCGCGGTGCTCAGCGTGCCGCCGGAGACAACAGCTTCCGAGGCGGCTTCTCGCCTGGGTGTCCGCTTCATCGTTCACGGTGCGCTGCAACTCTCCAAGGCAACCTGGCGTCTTTCGCTCGAAATGTTCGACGCCTATCTGCACAGAACTTGCTTTACGCGGAGGCGCGATCTCGACCTCGCCCGCCGGTCCGACCTTGAGGATGAGATTGCCCGGCAAATCGCCAGCGCATTGAACCGGCCGCTCTCGCCAACGGTTGTCCCGCCGCGCGCACGCTACAGCACAGATCAGTTAGCCTTTGCAGAGTTCATGCGAGGCTACCGGCTGAGTTCCTCCGGCGATCCGGCAATGCTGGACGAGGCGGCCCGGCGCCTGACCAATGCAGTCACGCGCGATCCTGCTTTTCCCCTGGCCCACGCTGTTCTTTCTTTTGTGTGTGCGACCCGGCACTTCGAGTTTGATCCAGCCAGCACTTGGCTGGAGAAGGCCGAGTTTCACTGCCGGCGCGCCTTGGAACTGGATCCGGACTTGCCCGAAGCCCGTGTCGCCAACGCCTTTCTGCTCTGGGGGCCTTCGAAAAATTTCCAACACCTCGAAGCCCTTGGCGAACTCAAGCGCGCCCTTCGCCGGCAGAACAATCTGCCGCACGCCTACAACCGTCTGGGCACCATCTTGGCCCACATCGGTCTTCTCGATCACGCTCGTGAAATGTATGAACGAGGACGCCCCTTCCACCCCAACCGAGCCGTGAGTCACAGCATTGTCCAGGTCTACGTGTGGAGTCGTGAGTACGAACTCGCGCGGGAACAGATCCAGGCGTGGCGGGCCGAAAGTCCCGGCAACAAGTATCCCCTCTATTTTGCGCCCCAGCCCGCCATGATGACGGGGGATTGGGAAGAGGCGCAATCTCTGCTGGATGAAGCGATCGGGCTTTTGCCCGACGAGCCACTCATCATCAGTCTGCAAGGCGTCTTTCACGCCTTGACAGGAGGAAATGCCGCGGCTCTCGAATGCCTCGCCAAAGCCTGTGCGATCCCAAAATCTTTTGGGCACGCGCACCACACCTACTATCAGATCGCATGCATTCTCGCCTTGCTGGGACGGTGCGAACCTGCCTTTGAATGGCTGGAGCGGAGTGTCAGCACCGGATTCGCGTGCTGGCCATTTTTTCTGAAGGACCCTTGTCTACAGAGTCTTCGGCATCTTCCCGAGTTTGAAGTCCTGGTGAACTCGCTCCAGGCCAAGTATCCCGACCATCTGGGGTTGCTGTAGTCTGCTGCCGCCCTGGCGGGTGGCCGCCATCCCATGCGGGTGCCCCATTTCTCGCGCTCTTTGCGAGAAGTGGGGCTTTGCTTTTATGCAAGCAGACGACTACAGGTTGAAAAGGAAAATGAGAAGAGGCTGCCCCACCCTTCGCGGTTTCGAAGGGTGGGAATTGCAAATCCTACCCGCGCACGCTGATTCTTGAAAACGACAACACCGCTCGGCTCGGCGTCGGCCGGCCCATCGACAGCGCGGGACGGAACGTCGTGAAAATCAGCATCCGCTTCACTTGCGGCAATACTTCCTTCGATCTCTCCGTGTCCGACAAAATCCGGTAATCCTGCACCCGCCCGTTCGCGTCCACGTAGGCCTCAATCACCAGCGAATCCGCTTCGATCGTGTCCAGCGTCATGCCAAACGCGCTCTGCTGCAACTCCGGCGCGGTGTTGACCATCACCAGCGGCACATCGTTATCCGCGCGCAGCGCTGACGGCACCACGAAATACACCATCGCGATTCCAAAAATTATCAGCGCGCTCAGAAACCCCGCCGTGGCCGGAACCATGAAGGCCTGGAAAGTATCTTCCAGTCGCACCCTCAGTCCTTCAAAACGACCCCGCCTGGCCTGGGCCACTTCCCGCGAAATCGCCAGTCGCAACTTCAGTCCCAGATCCGCGGGAACCTTCGCTCGTCCCACGCTCACCAGCAACTGCTGCGTCCGCCGCAACGACTCATACTCGTCATTGCAAGCCTCGCACTCCGACAAGTGATCCTGCAGCGCGAGCATCTCCGTGCCCGTTACTGCTCCATCCAGATATGGCGAGAACAACCGCCTCGCATTGGGGCACTGCAGTCCCGTGATTTTCCCGGTGCCCTTCATGGCATCACCTCGACCCTTCTACCCCCTCCAGCCACCTGCGACCGCAAACTCCGTTCTTTATTGTCCTGAGTCGGAGCGGTCAAGCCCAGTTCATTTCCAACCTCGCGCACATACGGCACCAGCCGTTGCCGCAATGCGTCTCTGCCGCGCGTCAGCCGCGATTTCACCGTTCCCAGCGAAATCTCCAGCACCTCGGCAATCTCTTCGTACGACATGTCTTCCAGATCGCGCAAAATCAGCGTCGTCCGGTACGGCTCCGGCACCTTCCTCAACTCTTCTTCCACCCGGCGCTGCACTTCGTGATGCGCAACGTTGTCAAACGGAGAATCCGCGTGATCGGTCAACGCCACCTGCATCGCGTTTTCTCCGGCGCTCGGCCCTTCCGATTCCACCGGCTCAATCGAGGTCTCTTTCGCCTTGTGCCGGAACCACCACCGCCGCCGGTTCGCCGCCTCATGCAACGCGATGCGGTAGATCCACGTCTTCAGGCTCGACCCGCCGTGAAAATGCTTCATCCCGCGAAACACTTTCAGAAAGACGTCCTGCGTCGTATCCGCCGCGTCCGCCGGATCGTTCACGATCCGGTACACCAGCCCGTACACCGGCTGCTGAAACTCGCCGATCAGCCAGGCGTACGCCGTTTCCGAGCCGGCCTTCAACTCCGCGACGATCGCCGCTTCTTCCTGCGACCGTGCTCCGATTGCACTTGCCAGATCACTCAAGGTGGTTGCTCCCGCCATAATGGCGTCCCCTGATTATAGGATTTTCCACCCTACCGCGCCCTTTAAAATTTGCTGCCTGGCCCAATCCGAGCCAAGTCCGGCCAACTGTGAGCGGAGCCGTGACTCTCACTCCACATAGACTCCGCCCGGCTGTCTAGAGTTCCCACCCGTAAGTGATTTATTTTCAATAAATCAGGCTGTGGACCCCCGGAAAGGGAATCTGGCCTTTGGCCGCGGAGCATGAAGTCAAGAGCGAAGGAGTCATCGGTCAAAGGTTACCAGCGATCTTGAACGCACAATCCTGGCGCCTTTGACGGGCGCTGGGCTTGGCCAGGAATAGATTCCGATTTCCCGAGTTCGGCCGTCACCGTATCTAAACTCACGGAACTTCTCGGTGCGCTGCCCGTACTCATTTGGTGAGAGCTCGTTCGGTATGGACAAACAATGAAGACATTCGCGGTTGTCTTGGCGTTGCTGTTCTCAGTGCTAGCCTTTGCTGATTCCGCATCGAATCAGAATACGAACCGAGTTTGGATCACCGATGTCATCATCGTCTCCCCAGAGAGCCTCGATCACATCGGGAAGGGCAGCGTCCTGATCGAAAACGGGCGTATCGCGAGGGTCGAGCGCAGTAAGAAGGCGAAGAAGCCTGCTGGAGCAACGGTAGTCTCCGGGAAAGGACAATATCTGATTCCCGGACTGATCGACTCGCACGTCCACTTGGCTTCTGTTCCGGGGATGCCGTTTAATCAGGGTGAAGGCAAGCAGAAGATGGTCGAGGAATACTTCAAGCAACTCCCCCGTTCCTACCTTTACTACGGTTATACGACGGTGGTGGACTTGGCTGTGGTCGATCGCCAGGTGTTGGAAGACTTCAGACAGGCTCCGCTGCATCCGGATTTGTATGACTGTGGCGGGTCGCTGCCTTTTGCCAATGGATACCCGATGTCGTTCGCTCCGCCAGCAGTACGATTCAAACCGTTTCCCAATTTTGTCTACGACGCGAAGCAAGCGGACCGCATTCCGCCGGAATATAAGCCCGAGGACCACACACCTGCCGCTGACGTCGCGCGAGTGAAAAGCTCCGGTGCGGTTTGCGTGAAAACATACTTCGAGCGGGGCTTTGCCGCCGACAAGCATCTGCCAGTGATGGGCCCGGATGTTCTGGCCGAGATCCGCAAAGCGGCGACCCAGGACGGCCTGGTGCTGATGATGCATGCCAACGGATTTGAAGCCCAGAAATTCGCCGCCGAAGGAGATGTGGACGTGATCGCACATGGAATGTGGCACTGGGGAGAGCTGGATAAGAAGACGGAGCTGCCCGACGAGATCAAGCGGCTACTCGATAAGATCGTGGAAAAGAGAGTTGGCTATCAACCGACGATACAGGTTTTGTACGGAGAGCTGGCATACTTTGATCCTGAATACCTGAAAATTGATGCCATCTCGAAGGTCACGCCGAAAGAAATGCTGGAATGGTTCCAGTCTCCAGAAGGCAAGTGGTTCGGCAAGGAATTGAATGAAGACGGTGCACCCGACGCCGCGATACTCAAGGACTACGAGCAAGGCCCGCTGCGGCGCGTGCGACAGGTGGTCACGTACCTGGCCAGCAAAGATGCCAACTTTGTCTTTGGCACGGACACGCCGTCGAGCCCGACCTACGGAAATCTACCCGGGTTGAACGGATACCTGGAAATGAAGCAACTGCAGAAGGCTGGGATGTCTCTCGCACAGATTTTCAGAGCGGCCACAATCAATAACGCACGGGAGTTCAAGATGGAACCGCAGCTCGGAAGCATCGAGCCGGGAAAAGTTGCTAATCTCGTGCTGATGAAGAAATCGCCGCTGGAAAGCGTGGACGCCTATGACAGCATCACCACAGTTTGGGTGCATGGGAAGGAGGTCCCCCGCGACAGTTTGGCCGTCAATTCAAACAGATAATCCGTTATTGCGCCGAGCGGCCCGCTACCCTAACCAGATACGTGTTTCTGGGCCAATCGTCGCCAACTCGGGAACTGCAAAAACCGGCGGAGCTTGAGGCTGAAGTGCCGTAAGTCAGCGCCCATAAAAGCCCACGCTCCGAAGGGTGCCCTTTACTTCGCGGTCATCGTTCCCGCTGGAACCTCCAGACTCAACTTGCGCACGATCCTCGCCAGCGCCACCAGAAACGCCTCACACCCCTTGTCCAGCCCCAACTCCGATTTCTCCAGAAATGCGCAAGCCCCATCCTGCTGCAGACGCTCCGCGTTCTTCTGCGACAGCCCCGTCAATACCACCACTGCGATCCCCGCCGTCGCCGGATCCTTCTTCAACGCCTTCAATACATCTGGCCCCGTCATCTTCGGCAGCAGCATATCCAACAGGATCAAGTCGGGCTTCTTTTCTCGTGCAACCTTCAGCGCATGCTCCCCATCCGTCGCTGTGCTGACATCGTAGCCCGCCCGCGCCAGCGCCCGCTCCATTGCCAGCATCAGGAACTTGCTGTCGTCGACCAGCAGAATCTTCGTCATTCTCGCCCCGTCTTTCTTCCCGGCGTCAAAATCTCGCACTGCTTCGAGTCCCGCCACCCTGGCCGGAACCCGGTCCTCGAACGACAGCCGTCATGTTCCTTATCGGCAGATTTCCTGAACGGACCAGCAGCAAGGAAGCAGTATGAACCAACAAACCTGAGATTCTTCTCAGGTTTCAGCGCAGTACTCCAAGCGGCGGGGCGCCGCCCTTTGGGTACCGCCCTGACAAGCGCTAACTTAAGCTGCTTGGGGTAGCAGTAGACGCCCACCCTGTGATCCTGGAAGAGGGGCATTTCGTAGACGCATAACTTCCGGTTGGCCGACAATCCAGGAGTGACCATGTGGTGGCTTGAGAAGAAATTTCGAACGGCGATCCTGTGGTGACAGCTTCGACCGTCACGCTCAGGTGTGCCTTTCAAATTAAGAAGGGGAGGTGCGGCAGGTCGCGAAGAGGGCAGACGCGACAAGAGTCGTTCAAGCGCGACCCGGAAGGCAGGTGTTTATTGCAACTGCGCGGGGCGCGCGGAGACATCCGCATCAGCTGCCGCATCAAGTCTGGCCAGCATCTCTTTTGCGGGGTCGTAGCCTCGAGCGGCTGCCTTCTGTAGCCACGCTCGAGCAGTCGCAGGATCTTTCGAAACACCGTAGCCGCGGTAACACATCATGCCAAGATCCCATTGAGCAACCGGTAGACCCTCGCCAGCCGCTTTTCGAAACCACGTCGCTGCTTCCGTGAAATCGCGTATCACTCCTTTACCGTCAAAATAGAGTCGACCGATCATCCATTCTGCCACTGCCGATCCCCGGTCAGCCGCTTTTCGGTACCAATACATCGCTTCGCCGTAATTTTGAGGCGTGCCTTGCCCGTCGCGATACATCGAACCCAGATTAACTTGAGCTTGGCGGTTTCCATATTCAGCCGCTTCTTTCATCCAGTGCATCGCCTCACCGTAGTCCAGCGGCACGCCCTTTGATTGCAGGTATGCATTCGCCAGATAAACGTCCGCCGTCAACCATCCTGCCTGTGCACCGGCGGACGCCATATCCACACCGCGCTGATACCACCTCTCCGCTTCGCTTGTGTCCTTGGGAACGCCGTTGCCGTGGGCATATATGTCACCAATTCGGAAATTTGCGCTTGTTATGGCTCCGGCCTCTGACCGAAGATCGCTCCACTGATCCAGCAAATCCGGACCCCGCATGGATGCGACTTTCATGTACCAGCGCAATGCTTCACTGGGATTCTTGTACACATCGATGCCACGTTCATGCATTCTCGCAACGTTGTATGCTCCCCACGCCGAACCCATTTCCGAAGCCTTCAGGTAATGCATGTATGCTTCGCTCGAGCTCGGATCGCCGGTCAAACCACTCTCTGCCAATTGACCCAGATAGTCTTCAGCATACCCATCACCCAGACGCGCGGCAGCCTGAAGGTATCGCAACCCGTTCGCGCGATCTGGCGCGATATCCAAACCACTGGTCAGCATTATGCCAAGGTCGCACTCGGCCCGAGCGTTTCCCTGGCGCGCCGCCTTCTCCAGCCACGCCTGTGACCCAGCGGGATCGCGTGCGACGCCGCGTCCATCGAACAGGGCCTCGGCAAATCTGGTCTGCGCCTCCGCGTTACCCATGTCGGCTGCCTTGCGATACAACTCGGCAGCTTTGTCTTCGTTCCGGACCACACCGGAACCGGCTCGGTACTTGTCAGCCTGAGAGAGGAATTCCTTCGCGGACGTTTCAGCGTGCGCGCGGGTCGTGTTTGCCGGCCCCTGAGTGCGATCAACGACGGTATGTCCAACCGGCCTTACGGATTTGTTCGCCACGCGGGATCGCGAACGGCTGATCTGGAGAATAAGGTCGTTGCTCGCTCCCGCACTTCGCAGCTCCGCCTTGACCACATCGGTCAA
>JADGNP010000280.1 GCA_017883425.1 Candidatus Sulfotelmatobacter sp.
GCGAGCGCGGCAATCTTCAAGTAAAGGTTGAAGGGTTCGGTGGGGTTCAGGTAAACCAGCTTTTCCGACAACCCGTTGGCTTTGAGTGCGTCCATGATGGGGCGCTGCATCACGTCGTAGATGCGTTCCACTTTCCACCAGCAGGCGAAGAAGCCCACGGCCACGGCTGCGATCGAATAGACAATCCGACGGCGCAGTTCTTCGAGGTGATCGAGGAACCCCATGGTGGTCATGGGCTCTTTTTCACTGTCGCCGCTGCTTCCCGCAGCTCCGAATTCAAACATGAGACTCCTGCGAGGGGGGAGATGTTACGTCATCTGAGGTAGGAAGCGCTTCGGTAGCTGCCGGAGGCGGCTCGGTCGTAGCGGCAGTGCTCGTGGCAAAGAGAGGCTCGTCGTCGGAATCGGCCAAGGTCGCGGGAACTCCAGACACGGGAGCTTCTGCCGCGCTGACTTCGCTGGGCGCCGCACTCAGCGTACGGCTGGTGGCGCCTTCCGGGGGCGGGCTGGGCGGCAGAATCGTCTGGCGCTGGTCGACCTCCAGGTTCGAGATTTCCTGCTCGATTTGCGCCTTGAACTCGTTGGAAGCGCGCTTGAACTCGTTCATATACTTCCCAACCTGGCGCGCGATCTCGGGCAACTTCTTGGGCCCGAAGATGATGAGCGCCAAAAAGAACAGGAAGATCGTCTCAGAAAAGCTCATGCGGTTCATCATACTGCCGGAGCCGGAAAAGCGGCAATGCGTGGGAGACACGGTTTTGACAGCGCGCTTTGCCACTCACGTTCCGGGGGCGCCGGTCCCCTTTACGCGTGTCGGTTTCACTCCTCAATTGCCGGCAAGGCTGGGCACGATTTGCTGGGTCGGCAATGGGCATGTGTTGCCCGGTTGCCCTTTTTCAGTCACCTCCACAGCGGCGGATTGGCGGCGAAGTATCGTGAAATGTACAGATTCGGTGGCCGCAAGAGGAGCAACGGTTTGGCCCAGAGCGTGCCCACTCGAAGGAGAATCGCCGGCGATGCACGAACGACGGCCGACGTCATCCGGCACAGCGCCGACAATAATCCAGGACGAACCGTTTCGCTAGAGGAGATGCAATGTCCGTATCAGGTATTTCCAGCAGCTGTCTCATTGACTCCAGCAACCAGAACATTCACAACCACCTGCGGCAGTTTCAGAAAGAATTCCAGCAACTCGGCTCGGATCTGCAGACCGGCACACTGTCTGCGGCGCGGCAGGACTTCGCGACCTTGCGGAAGCTTGCCCCGCAGGGCAACTCGCCTTCGCCCACTCCGAGCAGCAGTCCCATCGTACAAATGTTCCACCAGTTGGGGCAGGATCTCCAGTCGGGAGATGTTTCAGCCGCGCAGCAGGACTACGCCACCCTGAAACAGGACTTCCAGAAGGTAGCGCACACGCAGGGCCATCATCGTCTCCATCTTCAAGGGGGCGGCGGAATCAGCCAGTTGATTGAGCCCTCAGCGTCGAGTTCAAATAGTGTCTCTATAACCGCTTAGCTGGCTACAGAGAAACTCGACGGGACGCGGAAGGGAGCGGGGTATGATGTTGCCGCCATGCAATTCTGGTTTGCACGCGGGAGCGAAGTCTCCATCCGCGAACAACTGGTCACCCAGGTGGTGCTGGGCATACTGAGCGACGATCTCGCGCCCGGTCAGCGTCTGCCCAGCACGCGCGATCTGGCGCGGCGGTTTCACGTGCATCCCAACACGATCAGCGCGGGATACCGCCAGCTCGAACGCGAGCGCTGGGTGGAGTTCCGCCGCGGCAGCGGGGTCTACGTTCGAGCCAGCAAGCCGGAGACCTCTCCGTCGCCGGCTCTGGCGCTCGATCAAATGATTGCCCGGCTCTTCCGCTCGGCCCGAAAGCTGGGCGTGTCGTTGCCCGTGCTGCGGTCGCGCCTGCGGCAGTGGCTGGAGTTGCAACCTCCCGACCATTTTCTGCTGATTGAGCCGGACGAAGAGTTGCGACGAATCCTGGCGGCGGAGATCGCCCGCGCCGTCACCTTCCCGGTTGAGTCCTGCGGGCCGCAAGATTGTCCGAAGACGCCAGAAGGCGGCATGCCCGTGGTGCTGCCCAACCGCGTGGCCACGGCGCGGCAGGTGCTGCCGCCCGGCACGGAGTTGATCACTTTACAGGTTCGGTCGGTGCCCGCTTCGCTCGCGGGATACTTGCCTGCGCCGTCGGGCGCTCTGGTGGGCGTGGCATCGCGGTGGCCGGAATTTCTGAAGGTGGCGCGCGCGGTGTTGAATGCGGCTGGATTCCATCCCGACAGCCTCGTCTTTCGCGACGCTCGCGAGGCCAACTGGCAGCGTGGCCTGAAGCAGACCGCAGCGGTGGTATGCGATCTTCTGACCGCGGCGGAGCTTCCAGCGGGCTGCCTGGCCATTCCCTTCTCTTTGGTGTCGGAGTCGTCCATCGCCGAGCTGCAGCGCTACGAAGAGTTCATCAAACAGCCAATCGAGTCGTTATAAGACTTTAAGCAGGAGGCGCTCGTGAAGGAATTGCTCGCCGAAACAGCGGTCCGGGCCGCACGCTACGCGGCCGCGATTGGTGACCGAAAAGTGGCACCGCGATCCGAGGATATCGCGCGACTGGAGGCGCTGGGCGGAACATTGCCGGAGAATCCATGCGACCCCGCCGAAGTCCTGGCCCTGCTCGACGACGTGGGCTCGCCCGCGACGGTCGCAACCACAGGCGGCCGCTATTTTGGATTTGTGATTGGCGGCACTCTTCCTGCTGCGCTAGCGGCGAACTGGCTGGCGGGTGCCTGGGACCAGAATGCGGCGATGCAGGTCATGTCGCCGGTGGCGGCCAAGGTGGAAGAAATTGTCCGCGAGTGGACTTTGGATCTGCTGGGCTTGCCCTCGAGCAGCGGAGTCGGGTTCGTCACCTGCACGACCATGGCGAACTTCTCGGGGCTGGCTGCAGCGCGCTCGGCTCTGCTCCAGCACAGCGGCTGGAATGTTGAAGAAGACGGAATGTTTGAGGCTCCGGCGATTCGCGTCGTAGTCGGCGAAGAAGTTCACGTTTCGGTGCTGCGCGCATTAACGATGCTGGGCCTCGGCCGCTCCCGCGTGATTACGGTTCCGGCGGACGGCCAGGGACGAATGCGAGCCGATGCCTTGCCTGTGCTTGACGAGCACACCATCGTCTGCATTCAGGCGGGCAACGTCAACACCGGGGCCTTCGATCCTGCGAAAGAGATCTGCGCGCGGGCGCGGGATGCGGGGGCGTGGGTGCACGTCGATGGAGCGTTTGGATTGTGGGGCGCCGTCTCGCCGCTCTATGCGCCGCTGCTGGAAGGCGTGAGTGCCGCCGATTCGTGGGCCATTGATTGCCACAAGTGGCTCAACGTTCCTTACGATTCAGGAATTGTGGTGGTGCGCGAACCCGAGCATTTGCGCACAGCACTCTCTGCTGGTAGCGCGGCCTATCTCACGCAGAGCGCCGGACGGGAGCCGTGGCAATACACGCCGGATGCCTCGCGGCGGGCGCGCGGAATCGAATTGTGGGCGGCGATGCGGTCGCTGGGGCGCAGCGGGTTGCGGGAGATGATCGAGCGCAATTGCCGCCAAGCCCGGCTTTTTGCCGATCATTTGCGGGCCGCGGGTTTCACGGTGCTGAACGATGTCGTCTTGAATCAGGTGCT
Organism: Candidatus Sulfotelmatobacter sp.; assembly: GCA_017883425.1. Lineage (GTDB taxonomy): Bacteria > Acidobacteriota > Terriglobia > Terriglobales > Acidobacteriaceae > Sulfotelmatobacter. The sequence continues at coordinate 3,668 of JADGNP010000280.1, forward strand.
GGTTTCGTTCGGCAGCGCCGATCAGACTCGCCGCGTGATTGCTGAGATCCAGGAGGACGGGACCTGCTGGTGTGGGGGCACGATCTGGCACGGACACACGGCAATGCGAATTTCCGTCTCCTGCTGGGCCACGACCGACAAAGATGTCGAGCAGAGTGTGGCTGCCATGATCAGGATCGCGAAGTCGGTCAGAGCCGGATGATCACTCCCTCAAGTGCTGGATGCTCGTGGTTCCCATACCTTTAAGTCATACCTGCCTTCCGCCGGTCAGAATTGACTGTGATCGTCTTCAGCCCAGCCGACGCTTTGCTGTGACACTCCAGAATCTGTCCCAAGCGCGCAACTTCAGGAAACTCGTCAGCGCTAAGCTGCCCTCATGAAAAACCTACGGATCATCGACCCCTTGTGGCTGACGACGATGCTGCTCCTGACATCGGCCGCGATCGCGCAAACCGCGGTTGAGCAGGCAGCAACCGATCTCCCCACTCCGGTCGCCGCCGCACGCTGCCAGTACACGCCCGCGGACTCTGCTTGCCTCGGCTCCAGCGAATCCGCTCAGGCGACCATCAGTACAAACGACGACACCACGGTGGCTCAGCTTCCTCGGCGGATACCGGGCCCTCCTGTACGACCGCGGCGGCCGCCTATGGGCCATCCGCGTGGAGGCTATCCTGGCATGTGGATGCCGCCCGGCAACAGTCGCCACGCCGCGATCGGCTTCTTGATCGGATTCGGCCTGGGCGCGGCTCACCCAAACGATGGCACCGTCAGGGGCCACGTGGCGCTAGGCTTGATCGGAGGACTGGTGGGCGCGGCCATCGGAGCCGGAATCCCTTCTTTTCACGTCCGAAACCCGTATCGGCGCGGCCCCTGGCCTGAGGATGAAGATCAACTTGCCTCTGAATCTGAACCTGCTAAGTCCGGCTGGACCAAGAAGACTCCAAGTCCACAAACGGCCCCGCCGCCGCCCGAATCGACAGCCAGCGTGGACGACCAGCCCCGGCTGTTCGCCGAAACTCCCTAAAATGTGCTATTCACTCGACAAGCAGGAACGCCAGCCTCCCAAGCTGCATCTCATCAAGCAGGCCCTGCCGGGGACGGTTACCAATGGTGACTATCCCGGTCCGGGGCAGTCTAAAGTAGTGATATACTGCCTGTATTCAGTGCCGTAGCTGGGGTGGAAGCAAGCCCTCAACGAAGGAAATCTCAAGATGGCTCGTAGTTCTCGCCGATCACTCTTCCTGGTAGTTTTTTTTCTGCTTGCCTGCGGTTTCCTGGGCATTCTATTCGCCCAGCGTTCCGGCCAACAGTCGTCGATGACCGGCGACTCCGAGGTCAAGGACAGCCTGAAGCAGTTCACCGACGTGTACGCGCTCGTCGAGGATAACTACGCCGAACCGGTGAACCCGGACAAGGCCATCTATAACGGTGCGATCCCCGGTATGCTGCACGCGCTCGATCCGCACTCGAATTTCTTTGATCCCAAATCGTACGCGCTCATGCGCGAAGACCAGCGCGGCAAGTACTACGGCGTGGGCATGACCGTCGGTCCGCGCAACAACAAAGTAATCGTGATCTATCCCTTCACCGGCACGCCCGCCTACAAGGCCGGCATCCATCCCGGTGACGTCATCATCGCCGTCGACGGCAAGTCGACCGAAAACATGAGCACCAGCGACGTGGCCGATCTGTTGAAGGGGCCCAAGGGCACGACGGTTCACATCAGCATCGCGCGCGAAGGCGTCGAGAAGCCGATGGAGTTCACCCTCGTCCGCGACGAGATTCCGCGCTACAGCGTGGACGTACATTTCCTGGTCAAGCCGGGCGTCGGATACATGCACGTCAACGGCTTCAATGAGACGACCGAGCATGAAGTCGCGGACGCGCTCGATTCGTTCGGCGATCTGAAGGGACTCATCCTCGACCTGCGCGGCAATCCCGGCGGTTTGCTCAGTGAAGGCGTCGGGGTCGCTGACAAGTTCCTGAAGAAGGGACAGCTGATCGTCTCGCACCATGGCCGCGCCTCGGCGGAAAAGCGTTACATTGCGCAGCACGGCAACGGCGGCAAAGATTATCCCATCGTTGTGCTGGTCAACCGGCTCACCGCTTCGGCGGCGGAGATTGTTTCCGGCGCGATTCAAGACCACGACCGCGGCTTGATCGCGGGCGAAGTGACGTTCGGTAAGGGTCTGGTGCAGACGGTGTATCCGCTGTCGGAAAACACCGGGCTGGCGCTGACCACGGCGCACTACTACACTCCCAGCGGACGCCTGATCCAGCGCGACTACAGCAACATCTCGCTCTACGATTACTATTACAACCGCGACAGCTCCGAGAGCTCCAACACCGCCAACCGCGAGGTGAAGCTCACCGACAGCGGGCGCACGGTTTACGGTGGTGGCGGCATTGCTCCCGACGTGAATATTGCTCCGGTGAAGAGCAATCACTTCCAGGACACGCTGCTGCAGCACTATGCGTTCTTCAACTTCGCCAAGCGCTACGTGGTCAACCATCATCCCACGAAGGGCTTTGAAGTCGACGATGCGACCACGCAGGAATTCCGCAAGTCTCTGGACGAGGCCAGCATTGCTTACACCCAGGCCGACCTCATCGACAATAACGACTGGATCCGGTCGGGCATCAAGTCGGAGATTTTCATCGATGCCTTCGGGCAGGATGAGGGCATGAAGGTTCGTGCCGAGTCCGACCCGGAAGTGGTCAAGGGCCTGGAGCTTCTGCCCCAGGCGAAGGCCCTGGCGGACAACGCCCGAAAAATCATCGCCGAACATAACTCGGCGCCGCCGTTCAACCGGTAATGGCTTAGCAGTTTCCCGAGAGGCCCGGACGCGCTCCGGGCCTTTTATTTTCATAGCGCCGGCAGGAAGCGAGCAGTGGGGGTCGGACCGGCAGCCCGGAAGCCACGCCTTCATTGACTTCGCCTTCCCGCTATGTGAGAATCCGCGCGAGAGGCCGCTTTTGCGGGGATAATGGCGAAGGCGGCGGGAGCCGGCTGTCCCTCCGCGCGGGCGATTTCTGAACCGTCACAAAATGGATCTTTTTCAATATCATGGAAGAACCGCGGGAATGCGGCTCGCCTGCCGGCCCGGCTTGAGGCTCGTTTGAAACCGCTGATTCTGGCGGGCGCCGTGCTTCTGTCGGTGGTCGCCGGATGGACTGACCTGCGCAGCCGGCGCATCCCAAACTGGCTGACGGTACCAGGGCTGGTGATCGGGATCGCTGCGAACACCGTCCTCAGTGGCTGGAGCGGGCTGAAGGCTTCCCTGCTGGGCGCGGCCGTCGGCCTGGCCTTGCTGCTGCCGTTCGTGCTGCTGCGCAGCTTGGGCGCGGGCGACTGGAAGCTTGCAGGGGCACTGGGCGCGTTCACAGGCCCGAGCGTGCTGGTCGATCTGCTGCTGGCATCGGTCTTCGTGGCTGGGCTGATGGCGGTGGCCTTAGTGATATACAAAGGACGCGTGCGTCAAACGTTGCGCAATATCGGCCACATCCTGATCTCGCTGGTGACTTTCCGATTGCCGGGATCGCGGGTTTCGCTGGATAATCCCGAGTCGCTGAAGGTCCCGTACGGCGTGGCGCTGGCGTTCACAGTGGTGCTTTATGGGATTGTCTGGAAACTGGGA
>JADGNP010000281.1 GCA_017883425.1 Candidatus Sulfotelmatobacter sp.
TCCACCACGGGCAGCGCCATCTTGGCCTCGTGGACGAACATGCTGAACCCGGGCGTGTCGAGAATATTGATCTTCGTCGTGCCCCACTCAACGACGGCGGCGCCGGTGGAAATCGACATCTTGCGCCCGATTTCTTCCTCATCGTGGTCGGTGGTGGCGGAGCCGTCGTCGACGCGCCCCAGGCGCTGGGTCGCGCCCGCCGTGTAAAGCATGGCCGATACGAGCGAGGTTTTGCCCGCGTGCCCGTGCCCTACCATCGCTACATTACGAATGTTTGTTCCCGAATAGACTTTCAAATTGGGCTCCTTCGGCAGGCGTGGGAAGGAAACGGTCGAAGAGGATAAGGACAGGAACAGGCCAACCCAACATCCCCTGCCAAAACTATGGATGCTACCACGCGGGCAGCAGGGGCCTCAACAAGGGCAGGGACCGGGCAGGGACCAGGACCCCGTAGTCGCAGTTTGAGTCTTGACAGTCTCCGTTCCCATGGGCGTCATCCTGACCGTAGCCGTTCTTCAGGCGAAGGGAAGGATCTGGCGGGCAGACCGGCAGTGATGCGGAGATTTGCTCAGCACGACCAGCCTGTTCGGCCCGCAACGTGGTCGCCGGATCGATCTGCGCCACGCGCCACGCGGGCACGCCGTGTTCAGATTCAAAAGGCGATGTCCGGAATTGAACATCTCTCGAGCGGACCCCTCGGGTTTGAGCCGGTGTGGCGCGGGTGCCCCACCCTTCTCGCGCCTTGTGCGAGAGGGTGGGGAACTTGACTTTCCCAGGAGCTCGCAAACCGTAGTATCATCCGCACGCATGCTAGGCAACCGCACCAGCGAGCAGTGGATCGCGCAATACTCGAGCAGCCACCAGCACCCGATCAATCGCGTCTGCCACACGTTCGGCATTCCCACCATTCTGGTTTCGGTCGCAGTGTTCCTCGCCGGCTTCTTTTTCCATCGCCTGTGGCTCTACGCGCTGGGACTGTTCGTGATCGGATGGATCCTCCAGTTCATCGGCCACGCCTTTGAAGGCAAACCGCCCGAATTCTTCAGCGACTGGCGGTTCCTGTTGGTCGGCGTCCGCTGGTGGTGGGCCAAGATCAACGGCAAAGCCTGAGCAATGTGGGACGGGCGCACCCGCCCGCCCTCTGCTTGCGCCCGTTCGGGAATGTGTTCTATGCTGACTCCACCCTGGGGCTCTGATTCACACAACAAACATGCAGCGCCTGACCGCCAGATTTCTGCTTTTGTTCGCGCTAGTCGGAACTTTTGTTCCGCTGACGTTAGCGGTCACCACTGCGCCACCGCACGCCTGCTGTCTTCGCCAGGCCGCCCACCAGTGCCACGGTACGGAAGCTGGTCAGCGCGCTGTCCGCAGCACTGGGTGCTGCAACCACGATTGTTGCCGCGCCGTGACCACATCCCAGTCGGCACATCCGCAGCCGGCGCTGAAGTCGGACTTCGCGCGCTATCTCGACGCTCGCCTCGCCGAATCGCATTCGAGAACTCCGGCCACGAAGCTCTTCGCATCGCAATCCCCCCGCGCCCCTCCGCGAGTCTCCATCGCCTGACAGATCACGCAAGCCGCCCCATACGTGCACGTGTGGGACCGGGTCTCTGACCCGGTCGCCGGGCGAAGCCCGGCTGGCTCTTGCGGCTGAAGCACCCCCAACCGCTCATCGGAGACTTCATGCGTTTGGTTCGCGTCGCGCTGTTCGCCACATGCCTCACCCTGGCCCTCGCCGCCTTCGCCTCGGTGGTCGGTTCTGTGCGCGGTGTCATCCACGATCCCCAGCATCGCCCGGTACAGAACGCCATGGTCATGCTGAAGGCAAAGTCTTCGGACTGGTCGACCACGGCCAATTCCGACGCCAATGGCAACTTCGCCTTCAACGCAGTCCCGCTCGGAGAATTCGTGGTTACGGTGGCGGCCCTCGGATTCGAGCAGACCCAGCAAGCCGTCGTCGTTACCTCCAGCACGCAGCCCGTGCTGCATTTCGCGCTCAATATCGCGGGAGCCAAAGAGATGATCAACGTCTCCGACGTCCCCGATTCTGCCGCTACCGATTCTTCAACGCCGACCACGGTGGTCGATCGTCTCGAGATCGCCCGCACTCCCGGCGCGGCTCGCTCCAACAGCCTGGCGATGATCACCGACTTCGTGCCCGGCGCCTACATCACGCACGATCAGCTTCACATTCGCGGCGGGCATCAAGCCAGTTGGCTGGTCGACGGCGTCCCGGTGCCCAACACCAACATTGCTTCCAACATCGGACCGCAGTTCGACCCTAAAGACATCGACTATCTCGAGGTGAGCCGCGGCGGCTACGGCGCGGAACTTGGCGACCGCACCTACGGCGTCTTCAACGTCGTGCCCCGCACCGGATTCGAGCGCAACCGCCAGGCCGAACTGGTTCTGAGCGCCGGCAATTTCTACCAGACCAACGACCAGTTCAGCCTGGGCAGCCACACCGAGCGCTTCGCCTACTACGCCAGCGTGAACGGCAACCGCAGCAATCTCGGCATTGAGACGCCCGTCCCGCAAGTCGTGCACGATGCCGCCAACGGCTACGGCGGCTTCGGCTCGCTTATTTTCAACGTCGATCCGTCCAACCAGCTCCGCCTCGTGACCTCGCTGCGCCAGGACTACTACCAGATTCCCTACGATCCTTTTCCCAACGACATCGAGAACAATCTCGTGAATGGCACGTTGACCGGGCAGTATCCCAGCCTCAACCTGCGCGACGGCGACCACGAATCCGACGCGCTGGCAAACTTTTCCTGGGTGCACACCTTTAACTCGCGGATGCTGTTGACGGTCTCGCCCTTCTATCACTACAACCGCGCGAATTATGACAGCGGACTCGCCGATCCCATCGTCGCCGCCCAGCATCGCGGATCCACCTACGGCGGCGGCCAGGTAAGCTTCAGTACGAATGAAGCGAAGAACGATTTACAGGTGGGTCTTTACAGTTTCTACCAGCGGAACAACGAACGGCTCGGAGCGATATTCAATGACGGCAGTGGCAAACCGCCGTTTTCAGATGCGGAGCATCCCTCCGGCAGCGTCGCCGCCTTTTTCCTCGATGACAAATTCAAACCGTTTTCATGGCTGACGCTCTCCGCCGGCCTTCGCCCCACCTATTTTTCCGGTGGCGTCACGGAGAACTCGATCAGCCCGCGCTTCGGGGTTGCCCTCAACGTGCCGCGCCTCCACTGGACCTTCCGCGCCTCCTACGGCCACTACTATCAGGCGCCTCCGCTGGTCACCGCCGCGGGCCCCCTGCTGCAGTTCGCCAACGAAAGCAATCTGGCATTCATCGCGCTCCACGGCGAGCGGGACGAAGAAGAACAATTCGGCGTGACCATCCCGTGGCACGGCTGGATCGTTGATGCCGACATGTTTCGCACCAACGCGGCAAACTTTTTCGATCACAACAACATCGGCGAGTCGAATCTCTTTTTCCCTCTGACCATTCAGCGCGCCATTGTCCGCGGCTGGGAGCTGACCCTGCGCTCGCCCCGCATCGCGCACCGCGCCCAGATCCACCTGGCATATTCCAATCAGGTTGCCCGCGCGGGAGGATTCATCAACGGCGGGCTCACCGATTTTTCCTATCTGCCCTGGGGCCCGCTCGATCACGACCAGCGCAACACGCTCAACGTCGGCGGTGACCTGACTTTGCCGTGGCGTGCCTACGCTTCCACCAACGTCTACTACGGTTCCGGCTTCACCAATGCTTTTCCGGGCCAGCCGTATCCCGGCGCCTACCTTCCCCAGCACACCACGTTCGATCTAAGGCTGGGCAAGGATTTCGGCGAGCGCTTCTCCGCCTCGGTAAACGCTATGAACGTAGCCAACCGCCGCGTCGAGCTCGACAACAGCGTCACTTTCGGCGGCTTCCACTGGAACAATCCGCGCGAAGTCTACGTCGAGCTTCGCTACCGCTTCCATTACTAAAGAGAGCATGGCGGGAAGAGGACCTTGTGGGGACAGCCGCCCTTCGACTTCTCTCGGGGCAGGCTCTCGGCTGTCCGGCCAGCGCGGCCGCGCCCGCCACCGTTTGGCTCCCCGTCCGTATTTCCACGTATTGAGACTGGTAAAGGCATATAGTGGAGTCGTGGCGCTCCGGGGTGGGCGGATGATGCCACCAGCCTTTCGACTAATCCCCTATCAAGATTTGTCTGTGTTGCGCGGCGATGCTCTGTCCGCGGTACTTGCTACGTGAGATCAATGAGAAGAACCACCGTGCGTCCTGCGGATCGACGGCCCCATATACTCACACGGGATTATCAGGAAGCGAATATTTCCATCTGGAGCGAGGTTCTGTGCGCGGTTGAGCTGCTTATGCTGCATGCCGCGCCCGTCTACTACGGTCTGGGAACGCCTCACGGCGATGGCTCCGCAGTGGTTCTGATTCCTGGCTTCCTGTGCCCGGATCATTACTTACTTCCGTTGCGTACGTGGCTAAGGCGCATAGGATACGAATCTTTCTTTTCCGGTATGCGGATCAACGCGGAGTGTCCAAACCTCCTGATTGAACGCTGCCTGAATGAAACGATAGAAAGGGCGCTCGCCAAAACCGGCCGCAGGATTCATCTGATCGGACACAGTTTAGGCGGCGTGATCGCTCGTTCGATCGCAGGACAACGGCCACAGGACATCGCTTCCGTTACCACGTTAGGCGCACCCTTCCGCGGTACGGTGGCACACTCCAGCATCCTGCGCGCAGCCGAAATGGTTCGGGCACGCATCCTGAAGCAGCACGGCGCTGGGGTGCTTCCTGCTTGCTACACCGGGCACTGCACCTGCGATTTTGTGGATTCCCTGCAGCGCAGGATGCCCCCGTCGGTGGTCGAAACCGCGATTTACACGTGCGATGACGGAGTAGTGGACTGGCAGTGTTGCAAGACCGATAACGCGGAAGCCGACTTCAAGGTTTCAGGTACTCACATCGGACTGGCTTTCAATCCCTCGGTATACACCATCATTGCCAATCGTCTGGCTCAGACATATTGCGCGCAAAGCAAGCGAAGGCCGCGGGGCGGCCGCGTCGGTTCGCAACCGCTGTTTAGTTAACATCTCCTGGTGACCTCTCAGATTATCCCCATGCTTCCATCTCGCAGAGCTGTGCAGGCCTTCATTCCCGCGCCAGCTTCTGGCGCACCATGTCCTCCACGTCGCCGATCTTTTCTCCCAGCAGGTTCAGCTTGCGCGCCAGCCCCTGAATCTCAACCTCAGCCCGCCGGTTGACGTCGTAATCCAGTTCGCCGCGCAGCCGGTCCTTGGTGTCCTGCCGGTTCTGGCTCATCATGATGACTGGCGCCTGCACCGAGGCCAGCATAGACAGAAACAGATTGAGCAGAATAAACGGGTACGGATCCCACGCTTTCTTGCCCAGCATGGAGTCGATGGCCACATAGACCGCGAGCGCGAAACCGAACGACAGGATGAAGGTCCACGATCCGCCAAAGCCCGCGACCCTATCGGCGACGCGCTCGCCGAACGTCGTACCCTTTTCGATCACTTCATTGGGATGACGATTCGCCCGCAGCCGCACCAGTTGCTGCGATGCGTGAAATTGCCGCCCCAGCACGCGGAGCATGTCCATCCCGGCGAGCGGCTTGCGCTGCAACAGCACGGCAATATCTTCCTGGTCCACTTCGATGCACACCGCCTCGTCAATCGCGACCGCCTCGGTCTGATGCGGAGTCTGCTCCAGCATCGACGCGAACCCGAAGAACTCTCCGTGTGATGGTTCGTCGATCACCACTTCCTGGTGCTCCTGGTCCACGGTCGCGACTCGCACTCGCCCCGACACCACCACATAGGCCTGTCCGCCAGAATCGCCGATCTTGTAGATCCGCTGCCGCGGCGCGAATGTTTTCACCTGGACCTGCCCGGCCAGCACTGCTGTTTCTTCATCATCCAGCAACGCGAAAAGCGGAACGTGTTTCAGTACCTCAGGGTCGCATGCCATGGAATGCCTCGCCGTGTGAAATCTGGACCGCGTGAAAAGCCTGTAACCGCCAAGACCGCAAAGAAAAGCCGCAGAGTACACAAAGGAAAATCCTTGCCTTCTTTGTCTTTGCGTCCTTCGCGGCTCTTCTCCGCGATCTTTGCGGTTAAAGGCTCTCCCATCCGATCGCCCTGAGGATTTCACAAAAGCTGCGCCGCAAACAACCTGGCAGGCATGGCATCCCAGTCTCCCTCCGAGTTAAAGTGTGTACAACGTGAACAACCATACTCGCCGTATTTTCCTGATCGCTCTCATCCTGGCCGGCGCATTTCTTATTTCTTCGTGCCGTCGCTCCCGGACGCCGGCCCCGAAACGCTATGCCTTCACCGGACACGTCGTTTCGGTTGATCGCCAGGCCCAATCCGCCATCATTGCCGGCGACGCCATCCCCGGCTTCATGGACGCCATGGCCATGCCCTACAAGGTCAAGCCAGCCACAACCTTGAACCACCTGATTCCCGGCGATTCGATTTCCGCCGATGTTATGGTCGTTCAACCTGACGCCAAGAACGAAGACGCTGCTCCTGACTACTGGCTCGAGAACGTCAGAGTCATGGCCCACATCGATCCCGCCCCGGCCGCCGCCGCAAACTCGCTGCACATGCCCGCCCCCGGGGAAGATGTTCCCGATTTTTCGTTTACTAATCAGGGCGGCAAGCGGATTTCTCTCAAGCAGTATCGCGGGAATGTTCTGCTCGTCACCTTTATCTACACGCGCTGCCCATTCCCTGAGTTCTGCCCGCGCATGAGCAGCAACTTCGCGGAAATCTACAAACAGCTCGGCACGAATCCGGCGCTGGCCGGCACTCACCTCCTGAGCATCACCTTCGACCCTGAACACGACACGCCCAAGGTGCTCCGCGACTACGGCTTCTCCGTGTCTCACACCCACGAACCTGCGCTCTTCAGCCGCTGGGAATTCGCCGCTCCCCGCGCCTCCGACTTGCCCAGCATTGCCGACTTCTTCGCGCTGACCATCAAACCGGAAGGCGGACTGATCACCCACAACCTCAGCACTGCCGTCATCGGCCCAGACGGCAAGATCGTGAAGTGGTATCACGGCAGCGATTGGCAGGTTTCTGATTTAATAAGAGACGCGGCTGGCGCGCGGGCTCACTAGGAGGCTGCGGAAAAACTCACAAATGCGCGTATTACCGTGGAAGAGCGGCCCTTCAGGGCCGCGTAAGCCGCGTGAAATCAGTGCGGGCTTCAGCCCCTGTGATCGTTGCTTCTTCGGGAGATTGCGTTTTTCCGCAGCCTCCTAGAGTTCCGCC
>JADGNP010000282.1 GCA_017883425.1 Candidatus Sulfotelmatobacter sp.
ATCGGCCTCCGCAGGCGTCGAAGCGCCGAAGCTGGTGCCGTTGCAGGCCGCGCCCACAATCGCATCCAGCACATTCGGCTCCGCGTGCCCCAGAATCAGAGGCCCCCACGATCCGACGTAGTCAATCAATTCGTTTTCGTCGGCGTCCCACATGTGCGATCCCTTGCCGCGCACAATAAAGCGTGGATCTCCTCCCACCGAGCGAAACGCCCGCACCGGAGAGTTCACTCCTCCCGGAATCATGCTCTCCGCCCGCAGCTGCAGACGGCGCGACTGCTCGGTTTTACGCGACGGAGGGGACGGCATCGAATCCTCTCGACAAGGAATAAAGAGAAAAAAGATGTCAACCGATCGAACCAACGCAAGCGACTACTATAGCAGCGCCCGGCAACCGGAATTCATCAGATATTCATCGTTCTGCAATCCCATTGCAACATCGCCTCGGTAACCTAGGGTCATCAAGCTACCCTTCTAACCGGGAGGGTTTTGAGGGACGGTCTCGGGGGCTCCGGACTGTCCTTTTTACTTTCGCGTGGATTTCAGAGTCTCTGGGGCCGGATCAGATCCTGTGGGGCCGGGTCGGTTCGTGTGGGGCCGGGTCTCTGACCCGGCCGCGGCGCGCAGCGCCGCTGGTTTTTCTCTTCCTCACGCACTCCCTCCATTAACCACAATTAACCCGCCATCGTATAATCATCCCCGATGATTACCGTCTCCAAGGAGGACTACCTCAAGTCGATCCTCGAAGCGGAAAGCGAAGGCGAAGCGGTCATTTCCGCGCGCCTCGCCGACCTGTTGAAGGTCTCCCCGCCTGCGGTCACAATGGCCCTGCGCCGCCTGAAAAAAGACGGCCTGGTCCGTGTCGAGACCAGCGGTGAGGTGCGCCTCACCGCGGCTGGCCGCAAGATCGCTCGCAAGCTAACCCTGCGCCATCATCTGATCGAACGCATGCTCTCCGAACTCTTCGGCATGGAGTGGTGGAAGGTCCACGACGAGGCGGAGCGCCTGGAGCACGCCGTCTCCCCCGACTTCGAAGCCAAACTGCTGGCGAAGCTAGGCTCCGGCGGCGCCTGTCCGCATGGGAATCTGAGTGAACTCGAAGGTCCCGCCAGCCGCCGCCGCCGCGGCCTGGTCCTGCTCGCCGACGCCGAACTCGACAACCCCTACACCGTCAGCGGAATCTACGAGCGCGACCGCCGCCTCCTCGAGTTTCTCGAGCACCGCGGCGTCCGCCCCGGAGCAAAGTTGCGCCTGCTCGAGCGCAACTACGACCAAACCCTGACCCTCTCCACCCCCGCAGGCACCGTATCTCTAGGCCCCGCCGCGTCCGAGCGAGTCTGGCTCGCCCCCGCCGCCCGCCCAAAACGCTGACGCAGAGCCGGGTGCCCCATTTCTCGCGCGCTTTTTGCGCGAGAAGTGGGGAAGCAGCTCCACCGCAAAATAGTTAACTATAGTTTATCTTCTGTTATATACTTCCGCTAACACATTGAGCCGCACCATGGGTTCCGCCGGGTCACCGCTCCTGCTCAATGCCCGATGAATGCCAGTTTGAATGAACGATACGAACACAGCCCGCTTCGGCCTCGGCTTTTTCCTCCCCTTCGCGTGCCGGGACATTGGCCGCTGGAGCGTCGCTGATGACTAGGAAAGACGACAGTAAGGATATCGGTGCGCCCACCCTCGACTCAGCGGTGAAGCGGGCCGATGCTGGGGACGGCAGTCACGTGTCGTTGGAGGGAGTCCACGGCTCTGTCGCTGTACCGCACCACGCGGCCGGGTTCTGGGAGCAGTGGCGCGCTTTCGTAGGGCCGGCGATTCTCGTCAGTGTTGGCTACATGGACCCGGGCAACTGGGGGACGGATCTGCAGGGCGGCGCTCAGTTCAAATACGGCCTGTTGTGGGTCGTTGGACTGGCCAGCCTGATGGCCATTTTCATGCAGGTCATTTCCGCCAGATTGGGTGTAGTGACTGGCAAAGATCTCGCCCAATGCTGCCGCGACTGGTATCCCTCTTGGACCCGTTGGCCCAATTGGCTGATGAGTGAACTCGCGATCGGCGCCTGCGATCTAGCAGAAGTACTGGGCAGCGCCGTCGCTCTCAACCTGATGTTCCATATCCCCATGCTGTGGGCCGTCATTATCACCGGCTTGGACGTGTTACTGCTCCTGGCCCTGCAGAGCTTTGGCATGCGCGCCATCGAAGCGGTGGTTCTACTGCTGGTGGCCACCATCGCCGGGTGTTATTTCATTGAGATTTTTGTTCTCCCGCAGACTCAGCCCAGCTTTCTGGAGATGGGACGGGCGCTGGTCACGCCACATTTTCGCCAAGCCGGCATGTTATACATCGCGATCGGGATCATCGGTGCGACTGTGATGCCGCACAACCTTTACCTGCACTCGGCGCTGGTGCAGAGTCGCAAGTTGCAAAAGGACACGCCCTCCATCCGGCGCGCGATCCACTTCAACACTCTCGATTCGATCGTCGCCCTGACCGTTGCCTTCTTCGTCAATGCGGCCATTCTGGTGCTCGCGGCGACGGTGTTCTTCGGCAAGGAAAGCGTGACGGCATCGGGAGGGCAGGTAATCCGGTTTGTCTCGGACAGTGACTGGATTCGAGTCGCTTATTTGACACTGGCTCCGTTGCTGGGGACGGCCGCCGCCAGTACGCTGTTTGCCGTAGCACTGCTGGCGAGCGGCCAGAGCAGCACCATCACCGGCACTCTCGCTGGCCAAGTCGTGATGGAAGGCTTCATGCATTGGCGCATTAAACCCTGGGTGCGGCGGCTCATCACGCGGACGCTGGCCATCCTGCCCGCCGTCTTCATCATCGGCCTCAGAGGCAATAGCAGCGTTACCGATTTGTTGACGCTCAGCCAGGTAGTGCTGGCGTTGCAACTTCCGTTTGCCATGTTCCCCTTGCTGCACTTCACCAGTTCCGGCAAGCGAATGGGGAATTGGAAGAATGGCCGGTTTCTGCTGGTTGCAGGCTGGGCCAGTGCTATTCTGATCACCGCCATGGACATCTATGGCCTGCCCGACTCACTGAAAGCGGCATGGCAGGTCATCATCGGCGGATAGCCGCTGGATCAGGAATCTGGATGAGAAGATTCGGATGGTGTGTCGAAACGACTCTCTGGACATTGAGGGTTAAGCCCCGTAGGGCGTTTGAAAATAGCCCGGCGCGTTCAGCGCCGGGTAGCCGTCAAAACATTTGGAACCCGTCCCGGAGGGACGGCTGAAAATTCTCATAGCTTCTCTGCGGAACGAACCATGTACGACACCATTCTCGTAACACTGGACGGCACTCCCACCGACCGCGCCATCATCGAGCATGTGAAACAGCTCGCGAAGCTGGCGCACAGCCGTTTAGTGCTCCTTCATGTCGCCGACGGATGGGCGGCCAGAACCTATGGCCCCGATGCGGTCAGTCCCGAGATCGCCGAAGATACTGCCTATTTGCAAAAAGTTCAGGCGGAATTTCAATCCGCCGGCATTTCCACCGACGCCGAACTGGCATACGGCGAACCCGCCGACCAAATCATCCGATGGGTCGAGCAGAAGCGCTGTGACCTGGTCGCCATGAGCACCCACGGACACCGCTTCCTGGCCGACCTGTTTCTCGGCTCCACCGCCACTCGCGTCCGCCATAGTATCGGCGTCCCCATTCTCCTTCTGCGCGCGAAATAAAAGTCGCTCGCTCCCTTATCAGTTCGACCGCCCGAAAAACCAGGTTCTGGGTGGCGCAGCGCTTTCAGCGCTGCGATAAAGCCTTTCTTTCCCTTGAGAGCTTCCGTGTGTGCGTGAGAGCTGAATCTCTGGGCAGAACCGTGCAACGAAATCTCCCCAACTCCAGCCGCGAAAGCCTGCCCTGAGCCAAGTCGAAGGGCGGCGGCATGGGAAAACCCGGCAGGGCAGCGCCGGGTAAAAGTGGAAAAGGCACGTGAGTCCCGCAGGAGTCTGTGTCGTAGCTCGATCGCATCTGAAAGAGTGGAAGACAGGACGCGCTCCAAGCCGCGCAGCGGCGAGAGAATGCAGCCCACGGCGCAAGCCGTGGGTGCAAAAAGTGGGAAATGGCAAGCCCCGGAGGGGCGAAAGAGAAGCTACGACACAGACTCCGGAGGGGCGGCACTGGTTCTCACGACCACGCTTTAGCCCCTGTGGTCGACTCGGCTGTCTGCGTCCTCCCGCATCCCTATACCGGACGATCCGGGTAGATCGCTTTCGGAAAGCGAACGTGGATGAGCAGCGCACAGAGCAGAAGAATAGCGAATGCAAAGATGCTGCCCTCCGGTCCTGCCGAACCTCCGGTGAGCCAATTCGGTCCGCGCACAGAGGTGTTCAGTAATCGGCCCACGCCGAGTAAGCCGCTATCGGGCGTGCCATAGAAAAAAGTTTCCGCCCAGTCCCAGGCGGCGTGGAATCCGATGGCGAACCAGAGATTGCCCGTGCGCCGTATCATCAGGCAAAACAGCAGACCAGTCACAACTACCTGCAGAATACCAAGCACATTCTCTCCGTGATTGCCGAGGTGAGCGATCCCGAACACCCCTGAGAGGAATAACGCCGCTGGCCAGAAGCGTATGCGCCTCGACGTTGAGAACAGCCAGTAGCCGCGGAAAGCAAACTCTTCGTTCAATGACACGCAAGAAATGTAGCGCCCCAGGCAAGAGCCCACCGAAATACCGCGCCTCCCGTGAGCGCCACCGAGTCAATTTGAAAGTGGCCCGATGCGCGCAGTACCAGCAGAATCGCGGACAGCATCCCAAAGCCCCAGACAGTGCCCTCCCAGAATCGTCTTCCGAATGCCTGGCGCAGGGGGATCCCATACTCGTCGAGCGAGCGTTTCTCCATGCGCGACACGATCCACGTCGCCAGCGAAACAAAAAACACCATCAGGATCTTGATCGGCAATTCAGTCTGCACGCTGAAGACGGAATCCTTCCGCCCCGCCGCCAGATGCAGCCCGAATATAAGAGCAAACGGAATACCGAAGCCGATTCCCGCCCAAATGAGCAGTCGGATGCGATCAATCCGCGCCCAAGTTTTAGGTTGCCCGGAGTGTGCCCCATTCCGCGGATTCAACTCATCGCCCGGTGCCTGCCCGTTTTGCAATTCCTTGAGGTCAGGACCGGATTCGTTAGGCAAGGAGTGCCTCCTGCAGGGAGACACGAGTATGACAGTCAAACCCGCAACGCACCACGGTCGCTAGCGTTTTCTACTCGTACCCGGCACTGAGAAAGCAGGATCAAGACGCCCCCACGGAGTCCACCAGCGAGTTTCTTCCGTACAATGCTTGCATGGCGGAGGCCAAAACCAGCCTGAGCGCGACCTTGTCCAAGGTCGCTATTTTTAACGGACTCAGCGAGAGCGAGCTGAATTTTCTTGCCCAGCGTGCCGTGCAGCGTCACTACAGTCCCGGTGAAAGTGTGTTCAGCGAAGGCCAGCCTTGCGCCGGGCTCTACGTGGTTCAATCCGGACATGTCCGCATCTTCAAGACCTCGGTCAACGGGCGCGAGCAGGTGTTGAACATCGATGGACCGGGAAGTTCGGTGGCGGAATTGCCCGTCTTTGACGGTGGAAACTATCCTGCATCCGTGGCCGCTGTCGATGACGCCACCCTGCTTTTCGTCAGCAAGCAGGATTTCCAATCGCTCTGTCTCACGCACCCGCAAGTCGCCCTAAAGGTTCTGCGCGTCGTCGGAGCGCGATTGCGACGTTTAGTAGGCATCATTGAGGAACTTTCCTTTACCACCGTGCGCCATCGTTTGGCGGCGTTCTTGTTGCGTTTGGCGCAAAAGGAGGGAAAGCCGACGCCTTCCGGCACCGCAATCCTCCTTCCCGCAAACAACCAGGAGTTGGCATCACAGATCGGCACAGTTCGCGAACTGGTGTCCCGGAACCTCAGCCGTCTCCAGGCCGCCGGCCTGATTCAGATAGACGGGCGGACGGTTCTGATCTTGAACCTCAAAGCGCTCGAAGCTGAACTGGAAGGCGCAGAGTAGGAGCTGTCTCAGTTAAGGTTTTGGGTAGGGCACGGCTTCAGGCGCTGCAGCGCGGAATGCGAGTTTTTCCGCAGCCTCTTCAGCCGTGCCGCTTAGATCCGCGCAAGTGGGCTTCGGCAGTTTGCTGAAAAACTCGGCTTCGGGTGGCGCAGCGCTTTCAGCGCTGCGATAAAGTTTTTCTTCGAGGGCTTTAGTGCGTGCGTGAGAACTGAATCTCTGGGAGAGCGGTGGAACGAAATCTGTCAAACTCCAGCCGCGAAGCGGCGGCATGTGATAGCCCGGCACGGCAGTGCCGGGTGAAGTGGGAAATGCACCTGAGTCCCGGAGGGACGGCACAGGCTTTCACGCACACACTTCAGCCCCTGAGGGTACCTGCGGTTCACGCCCTCGGCACATTTGAGATAGGTCCAACTTCCCACATCAGTTTTATTTTCACCCGCCGTGACATATGTCACAGGCAGGCGTGCGCTCCGCAAGTAGGGTGAAACTGTAGGCGGCGATCCAGGAACTTCAGGCCGCTGGGAGAACAATCATGGCTCTGAATGCAACCAAGACCGTACGCGAACTGGCAGTGGAAATTCCCAACGCCACGCGCGTCTTTGAAAACTTTGGAATTGATTACTGCTGTGGCGGAAAGAAGCCCTTGGACGAGGCCTGCCGCGCCGCAAACCTGTCGGTCACCGACGTGATCCACGCACTGGAAACTGCCGCCAGTCCCGCCGATCGCTCCGCTTACGACTTGCCCTCCGGCTCGTTGACCGAGTTAATCGACCACATCGTCAAGACCCACCATAAGTTCACCCGTGAGGAACTCGCCCGCTTGCAGAAGCTGCTGGAAAAAGTCTGCTCGGTCCACGGCAAGAACCATCCTGAACTGCTTGCGATTCAGAGCACGTTCCACCATCTCGCGCAGGAACTCACTCTGCACTTGATGAAAGAAGAAAACGTTTTGTTCCCCTACATTATTCGCATGGAAGAAGCCGTATTGCAGAATGACCCGGTTCTGCCTCCTCCCTTCGGCACCGTGCAGAATCCAGTTCGCATGATGACGCAGGAACATGATGGCGCCGGCGATGCCTTGCGCCAGATCCGTTCCGCCAGCGCCAATTTCACCGCGCCGCCAGAAGCTTGCATCAGCTACCGCACACTGTACCAGGCGCTGCCAGCGTTTGAGGCCGATCTGCACCAGCACATCCACCTCGAGAACAACATCCTCTTCCCCCAATCGATCGCGATGGAAGAGCGCACGCTCGCGGTCGC
>JADGNP010000283.1 GCA_017883425.1 Candidatus Sulfotelmatobacter sp.
TTTTCTTTCGTGGCGTTCGACGGGCAGTTGTATAGCCGGCAGGATATGCTCGACCAGTTTGGAGGAGGCGGCATGGATTTGCTGCCGTACGACATGAAGGTGGTGACGGCTGGCGAGGGCGTCGCGATTGTGACCTACGATGTCGTGCTGCGCGTTCCGGCGGCGGAGGATCAGGGGCCCCCTCCGCGGTATCAGCACTTCAGCACGATTTGGGTGAAGCAAGGGGAAGTGTGGAAGATGAAGTTTCAGCAGATGACGGCGTCGCACTGGGGAGACTGGTAGGAATTGCAGATTGTAGATTGCTGATTGTTGATTGAAATCCGCGTGGAACAATGGTTGACGCGCTCCAGGAGTGCGGCTACTATGTCGCCGCAGTCGCAATGCTCTGCGATTAACAATCAACAATCAGGAATTAACAATCCGATTTACGAGGCGCGCGATGAAAACGACTGGAATGATTCTTGCGGCATGGCTGGTGCTGGCAGCGGCGGCGCTGGCGCAGATGGAGATGCCGAAGCCGGGGCCGGAACACAAGAAACTCGACGCATTCGCGGGGACGTGGACGTTGGCCGGGGACACGAAGCCCGGCCCCATGGGTCCGGGGGGCAAAGTAACGGAGAGCGAGAAGTGCGAGTGGATGGAAGGCGGATTCTTCCTGGTCTGCCATATCGACTTCAAGACGACCATGACGATGGGGAATGGATCGGGGATTTCGATCATGGGGTATTCGACCGACGACAAGTCCTACACCTATCGCGAGTTCAACAGTTGGGGCGAGTTCACGGATTCCAAGGGTTCGGTCGAGGGCGACACGTGGACCTGGATCAACGACGAGAAGATGGGCGCGATGACGATGAAGGGGCGGTTCACTATGAAAGTGACTTCGCCGACGGCGTACAACTTCACGTACGAGAGCTCGCAGGATGGGACGAAGTGGACGACCGTGATGGAGGGGAAGGCGACCAAGGGAAAGTGATCGCGCAGAGGTGACAATTGTCATGGCGCGCGGCTGACGAATCGCACTGGGCAGCGGAGTTTGCGCCCACTACGATCCTGGTGAAGGACTTCCAACCAAGGAGCACATGCATGAATCGCAGGGCAATTCTGGTTTCAACTCTCGTTCTGTTTACGGCTTCTGCCTGGGCGCAGATGGCGCCCAAGCCCGGCCCGGAAGTGAAAAAGCTCGACTACTTCGTGGGAACCTGGACGACGGAAGGGACGGTCGCGCAAGGTCCGTGGGGAGCGGGCGGAAAATTCAGTGCGACCGACACCACGGAGTGGATGCCGGGCAATTTCTTCATGGAGGGCCGCTCCGACTTCAAGATGCCGCCGGAAGTGGGCGGCGAGGGCAAATCAACTTGGTACATGGGTTACGACACGGACGCGAATGTGTATACCTATGACGAGTTCAGCAGCCAGGGACGCCACGAGGTCTCGAAGGGCACGGTCAGTGGCGATACGTGGACGTGGACGAGCACGGCGAACTACGGCGGGCAGGAGATCAAGCAGAAGATGACGATAAAAGTGCTGACTCCGACAAGCCACAGTCTGAAGTTTGAAACATCGACGGATGGCACGAACTGGATGACGTTTATGGAGGGGAAGGCGACGAAGAAGTAGGGCCCTGGCCCCGGAGATGGAAGGCTTCAGCCGCGGGGCTGGAGCCTTTCTTGTTCAGCGCCGGTTGGGAATTCGTGGGAGTGAGTTCGGCCCATGCGTGTGGGGGCGGGGACGCCCCCACGACAGCCGCCGGGACGGCGGCGCTACTATCACGTCTGCGCGGAAGTTTGGTGGGGAGGGGCGCTGGGAGTACGATTGAGCCCAGGCGGTGCCATGAAAAGAATCCACTTCATCTTTATTGTTGCATTGGTGCTCGGGTGGGGAGTGCTGAGTGTTTCGGCGGAGCTGCGGGCGCAGGAGGCGAAACCCTCCGGGGATGCGGCAGCGAAGTCGGGAGCACCGGCTGCGGCGCCAGAGCAGGACACGAACGGTGGGCATGCGTATTCGGGGATGTACACGTTTCTGAAAGAAGGCGAATTCGTGCAGGTGACGGTGGAGGATGCGGGACACGTCACGGGATTCATTTCGCGATTCGGCGATGGGGAGAGCGACAAAGGGGCGTTTCTGGATCAGTTTTTCAAGAGCGGCAAGCTCGCGGGGAACAAGTTGAGTTTCACGACGGAAATTGTTCACGGGGTGGGGTTCGACTTTAAGGGGACGGTCGAGCGCGGCGAGGGGAAGAATCCGGGGGATGAGGCTTATTTCGTGCTCAAGGGCACGCTGACGGAGAACGCTAGCGACGTGAACAAAAAAGTGGCGTCGCACTCGCGGGAAGTGGTGTTCAAGATGTTTCCGCAGGATGGTGCGCCGGCTCCGGTGGTGAGGAAGTAGGGCGCTAGTACCGAGTTGCGAGTAGCGAGTACCAAGGAAGAACAGAGCTTTTAACCGCGAAGGTCGCAGAGACTGCGCGAAGGACGCAAAGAAAGCAGAACCGGGACTCGCGACTCGGTGCTGATACTAATGTCCGGCGCGGAGTGGGGAAAGACTCAGGCGGCCGGGGGCTTTCTTGCGGGCGCCTTCCGGGCCGTAGACGAGGTCGGGACTTCCCTCGGAATTGGAAGACGCTTCGGCCAGGGTTGCTGCCAGAGCGCGGTAGGAGCGGCTGATCTCCGGGCCATCCTGCAGAACGACGGGTGTGCCGTGGTCGACGGAGGGCGAGACGGCCTGGAAGGCGTTGGGGATCTTCCACAAGACCTTGCAGTTGGTCATCTGCTGGACATCTTCTTCGGTGAAGCCGGGAATCTTCTTGTAGCGATTCAAAACGATGCGCAGACGGTCGCGGCCGGTGCCTTCTTCGAGGAAGGCGTGAATGCGTCCGGCGCTCCACAGCGAAACCACATCGGTCTGCGCGACCACCAGCACAGCGTTGGAAAGGTCGGAGAGCAGGCGGGTGGTGGGGTCGAGACGGCTGGAGGCGTCGACGACGACGAAGCGGTAGTGATTCACCAGCAGATCGAACAGGCGGGCCAGTTCGCCCGGCGTGGGTTCGGTCGGATAAGGTTGCTGCGGTCCGGCCAGAAGATGCAAGCCCTCCTTGGTCGGAGTCATGAGGCCATCGAGCAAAGAGACGTCGAGGCGGTGGAGGTTCTGCAGGGCGTCGAGCACGCCGAACTGCGGCCGCAAGTTGAGATGAAGAGCGGCGTGACCGATGGGAGCAAAGTCGACGAGAACGACATCGCCGTGAGACTGCTGCAGCGCCATGGCGGTATTGACGGCGGCGGTGGTGCAGCCCGCGCCACCCTTGGCGCTGAGGAAAGTAAATACCCGGGCCTTGCCGGCCCCGCCGACAGTGCGGGTGCGGGAGGAACTGAAGCGGGTGAGAGCTTCGAGCAAGGGCTCGGACCCGGCGGAGTGATCCAGATACTCGCCAGCGCCGGCGCGCATGCTGGCAACGATGCTGGCGGGATGGGTCATGTCGCCGTTGGCAAAGATGCCAATCTGCTGAGTGGTGGCGCGAATCAGTTCAATGGTGCGGATGGCGCGCTGGGCGTCCTGTGCGGGAATGTCGACGACAACGACTTCGGCGCGCGAATCCTGAAGCTGGCGGAGAATGGCATCGGTAGGTCCGGCGGGAAACCCGACGTGGCTGAATACCGCCTGTCCCAGGCGCGTCGCTTCCAGACGATTTTGCAGTGCGGATAAGCGGTCCTGGTCCTCGGTCAGGAGGGCGACGGCGATGCCATGCATAGCGCGGTTCTCGCTGATTTCTCTCGGTGTCTGCATGTTAGAAAGAGAACCCACTCTCCGCCAAGTGACCTAGGTAACGCACAACCGTGCTGGCGCGCGATCCGAGCGAAAGCTCGACAACGCAACCGCATGATTGACGTCCTGGGAGGAAATGTACAACGTAGAAACACCCAAGGCTTGCTCGCCCCTGTTACAGGTCATTGTAAGCCCGGATGGGGAACTTGCAAAGGTGGTTCAGCCGGGTCGTGTGAAAAAAAAATCCCGAAAGGGCACAAGAGCCACCTGATGCGGGGCGAGGTGGGAGGGAAGCGGTTCTGGGGACGAATCGAGGAGGACCGAGGAAAAGGTCCTCGCGGGACAAGGAACACGAACCACAGGGGCTGACAATTTCCTGGCAAACGCGGCCAGTCGCCCCATGGGGCTAAAGCCCTCAAAGATAAAGAAAGGCTCTATCGCAGCGCTGAAAGCGCTGCGCCACCCAAAACCAGATTTTTCAGCCAAAACCAAATTCTTCAGCGAACTGTGCTGCACTAAGAGTTCTTCAGCAACTGCCAGGTGGACTAGCTCAAGACTGGGCGGGCGGAAGAATGGGCCAGGGGCCGGTCTTCGTCGTGTTGTGGGTGAAGGGCCGAAACGCGCGGGAAGGTGGCGGAAGACTCGGAGGATTCGGGGAGATATTCGTAGCCTTCGAAGCGCACGGCAACGCCGATTTTCGGTTCCACGGGAGAACAATCGGAAGTGGAGGGAGGCCGGACTAGCCGCAAAATGTGGCCCCGGCAGCGTACCGGCATGCTCTCGCCTAAAGTGATCTCGGAGGGCATGCGGAGCGTGAGTTCGATCTCGGAGCCCTCGGTGAGCGGGGCATTGGTGAAGAAGAAAACTCCACGCGAACTGAGGTCCTGAGTTAATCCGACGCCCTCCACGGAGGTCCCGGGCTGGCGGAGGGAGAGGGGGAGAAGATACGGAAACCGCTGTCCGACACGGCGTTCAATCCCAACTGGAGGAGGGGTCATAGCAGCGTGACTTCCTTTGCCGCATTGCAGAAAGCGCAGGCGATACTTTAGCGCACGGCGCGCGATAAGAGAAGTTCCAAGTTAGTTAAGTCTGGAACGATCCCAAACCATTCATAAACTTGGACTTGGAGTCATGTGGGGGGCGATGTCGGCGGCGCAATCAGATCAGGCTGTGGAAAAGTCGAAACGCGCGGTTCAGCCGGTTGGGCTGGGACGAATGGACGCTCGCGCTATAGTAGTGGGCGAGATGATGCGTCGTCATCCAAAGAATTGATTGTGGCTGAGTCGAAAATTCCCATCCAAGAGAATGCATCTGTGAGCGGCGTGCCAACGCCCGAGAGCCGCAGACTGCGCTGGCAGGCGGCGGGACGCGCGCTGCGGCATCGCAATTTCCAGCTTTTTTTCAGCGGACAACTGATTTCTCTGATCGGCACGTGGATGCAGACCGTGGCGCAGTCGTGGCTGGTGTACCGGCTGACGGGGTCGGGGTTGAAACTGGGCGCGGTGGGATTTGCCAGCCAAATTCCTGTGTTCCTGTTTGCGCCTCTCGGTGGGATTGTGGCGGATCGCAGCAACCGCAAGCACGTGGTCATCGCCACGCAAGTTGCGTCCATGCTGCTGGCGTGCGTGCTGGCGGGACTGACCCTGTCGAACCGAATTACGGTGCCGGAAATTTTCGTGCTGGCGGCGCTGTTGGGCGTGGTGAACGCATTTGATATCCCCGGGCGGCAGTCGTTCCTGGTGGACATGGTGGGCAAGGAAGATCTGATGAATGCCATCGCGCTGAATTCTTCCATGTTCAATGGCGCGCGCGTGATTGGACCGGCGGTGGCGGGCGTACTGGTGGCGAGGCTGGGCGAAGGATGGTGCTTTTTCGTGAACGGCGCCAGCTATATTGCGGTGATCGCCGGATTAATGTTGATGAAGGTGCACGCTCCGGCGCGGGTGTCGGCGAAGACCTCGCCGTGGGAGCACATCCTCGAGGGATTTCAGTTCGTAAACCGCACGGCGCCGATTCGAGCCCTGATGGTGCTGCTGGGGCTGGTGAGCGTGACGGGCATGCCTTACGTCGTGCTGATGCCGATTTTTGCCGACAAAATCCTTCACAGTGGCGGACAAGAGTTCGCGTCGCTGATCGGATCGCACGATCTGGGAGCGGTGCGGCTTGGGATCCTGATGGGCGCAGCGGGCGTGGGAGCGCTGTTGGGAGCGCTGACGCTGGCGGTGCGCTCGGGGGTGAAAGGGCTGGGAACGTGGATCTCGGTATGCTGCGCGGGGTTTGGCGTGAGCCTGATGCTGTTTTCGTTTTCGAAATCGTTCTGGCTGTCG
Organism: Candidatus Sulfotelmatobacter sp.; assembly: GCA_017883425.1. Lineage (GTDB taxonomy): Bacteria > Acidobacteriota > Terriglobia > Terriglobales > Acidobacteriaceae > Sulfotelmatobacter. The sequence continues at coordinate 6,090 of JADGNP010000283.1, forward strand.
GTGCTGCTGCTGATGCCGGTGGGATATTTCATCATGCTGCAGATGGCGTCGTCGAACACGCTGATCCAGGTGATGGTGCCGGACGCGCTGCGCGGGCGGACCATGGCGGTGTACTCGATGATGTTCATGGGGATGGCGCCGATCGGAGCGCTGCTGGGGGGTGCGTTGTCGGACCGGCTGGGCGCGCCGCTCACCGTGGCGATTGGCGGGCTGGCTTCCGTGATGGGAGCGTGGTGGTTCAGCGTGCAGCTGCCGAAGATTCGGGTGGAAGCGCGGCAGTTGATCATCGCTCAGAGCATGGCGGGCGGAGAACCGTCGGAGGAGATGACGGCGCCGGTGGCGGAGGAGTAAGAGCGAGTTTTCGTGAGGGTCCGGTGCGTAAGCCAATGGCCTACTTGCGAAGCGCGCTGCAGCCGAGGGCGACCAGGAAGATTGCGCTCTTGCCCCGAGCGTGGGGCGAAAAGAAGTTGACTACGTCATCGTCGTAAAAAGTCAGGCCGCTAGCGCCGAGGCGCTGGGCATACGCGGCAAGGTAAAGTTTGCCACCCAGAATGCCGGCTTCCAGTTGCGCGGCACGGTATCCGCGGTTCCCGTAGCGCTCCAGAATCTTCTTCAAGTCGGCGAGGAAGAACACATCGACGGCTGCATCGGCGGGAATCTGTTGGTCGAGCCCCAGGAAGCCAGCCTTGTCGCGGAAATCTCCGGGCTTCAGCAGTTCGAGAACTTTCCTTTCCCAGTGATAGACGTAGGCTCCGGCGGCCAGGCCGTCCACGCTGTTCACGATCAAGTAAAGATCATTGAGGTGACTTCCGAGCGGTTCGAGAAAGTCGGCGGGAATGCCTCGAGTGGCACGATCTAGCAGGAGGGCAAGCTGCGGCAGGGATATGGGCTGGCGCGAGAACTGGCGAGTGGAACCGCGGCGCGAGATCACCTTTTCGATGGAGTCTTGAGGAATGGAATCGTTGGGCAGTTGCAGTGACGTGGTTGTCCCTTTGGGCGGGGGAAAGTCGTTCGATGGCGTTTTGCCGCGCACGGTGGCGACCTCGCTGGCGGAATCAAGCGAAGAAGCCTCGTGCATTCTGCGCATGGCGGGATAGTCGACCTCTTCTTTCGAATAGGGGACGATCGGAAGGTTGAGAGGGGAAATTCCCGGTGGGCTGGACGGGGTC
>JADGNP010000025.1 GCA_017883425.1 Candidatus Sulfotelmatobacter sp.
TCGGCCAATTGCACCAGCCCCGACAGTGTTCCCGTTTCCGTTGCCAACTGGACGTCCACCGCCGGCACCGTCTCCGGCAGTGGCAACTCGGCAACGTTGAGCACGACCGGCGCTCCCGCCGGTCCGGTAACCGTCAGCGCAACCTGCACCGACTCGCGCGGTTTGACGGGACAAGCCTCGACCCAGGTCACGCTGCAGAACCCGCCGCCACCGCCGGTCAATCCCGAGATCGTACGACTGGAGGCCCGGCTCGCGCTGCACAGTATTTACTTTGTAACCGACTACCCCAAGGCTGCGAATCCCAAAGGTGGTCTGCTGGCCAGTCAACAGAAGACGTTGGTCTCGCTGGCTGACGACTTCAAGAAATATCTCGACAGCAAGCCGGATGCGCACTTGATTCTTGGAGGCCACGCCGATGTCCGTGGTTCCGTGGAATACAATCAGGCGCTCTCCGAGCGTCGTGTCAACCGCACCAAGAGCTTCCTGGTTGAACAAGGCGTTCCCGAGGCAAACATCGAGACCAAAGGGTTTGGCAAGGGAGACAACCTGACCGATGCCGAGGTGAAGGATGCGGTGGCGAATAACCCCGAGCTGAGCACCGAGGAGCGGCAGAGGGTTCTCAAGAACATATTGACGATCAGGATGGCAAGCAATCGCCGGGTGGACGTCACTTTGAGCACGACGGGTCAAACGTCGGTTCGCCAATTCCCGTTCAACGCCACGGATGCTTTGACACTGATCGGCGGCCGGGAGAGTGAAAAGAAAGCCACCAAGCCTGCGCCGAAGAAAGCGGTGAAGAAACCGGTAAAGAAACCGTAGTAGAGGCGCTGACGAGTCTTAGCGAAAACTGACGCGGAGGGCGGCTTATCGCCCTCCGTTTTTTTATGGGCGCGGCTGACTGGTCTTTATGCGGTCGGCCGGGAAGGGTGAACAAACTGCCCGGGAGGAAGAATCTACACGGACCTACCCTAAAGTGCCATCGCCAAGTGATTGATTTGATGAGACTGTGTCTGGTATTCGGGTTGCCACTCCCTTGTCGAAGAAGCGCGGGCGAGGATGATTCTGATGAGCCGGTTCCGCAGACCTCGGGGTCTGACGATTTGGCCGATGTTGCTAGCCTTAGTATGGGCGGCGGGTTGCGCCCGTCCGGCCGGGCTGCAAAGTGGCGATGGAGCCGCTCACGCGGACCAGCATCCGGTTCCCTTTCATGATGGGGAAGGGACACCAGTCGCCCGTCAGGGTGGCGCTCCGGCAGCGCAGGACAGTTCCCTGAACCCCGAAACGGGTCTTCCTTTCCACGATCCCCAGAATCTGCCAGCCGGTACACTGCTCACGGTTCGGCTGAAGAACCCGATATCCGCCGAGAATCCAGGCGCCAACGGAACCTTCGAGGCGGTCGTCGACGAACCCGTTGTCATCGAGGGGAACAGACTGGTCCCGCGCGGCGCCACCGTCGCAGGTCGAGTGGAGTCTGCCCGGGCCTCCAACCTCAGGCGCAATCGTGGCTATGTCCGCCTGGCTCTCGATTCGATCCACCTCGCAGGCGTGAACCTGCCGATTCAGACCTCCAGCCTTTTCGTGCGAGGGAACGCTGGCGATACCCAGGTTCCGCAAGGCGGCGTTCCGCAAGGCGACGTTCCGCAAAGCGGAGCTTCCGCTGCCGTGATTCGTCTGGAAAAAGGCCGTCGGCTCACCTTCCGTCTGGCCGAACCGGCTTACGTTGCCGCCAGCCAACGGACACAAGTCGATCGCTAAGGCCTATCCGGCCAAGTTTTCCACAGAAAGATTTCCCGTTTTAGTGACATCTGCCCTTAGCAGTCACAGACCCCATTCTCTATAGTGGGCTCGAAACGGGATCTGATTTGGACGAAACACCATCCCAAGTTCCCATTTCGGGAAAACCAAGGTCTCGGGCGACGGGATAACAGGTTCCTTCCGGGAATCATCCTGGCGCAAAGTAGGTGTATGAGCGCTGCCGCTGAAATCCCGTGCACGCCGCAGGATTCGAAAACGGAACTGCATCCTCTTTTCGAGAGCGCGCCCCTCGGTCTGGCGCAATGCCAGCGCCAGGGCAATATCACTGCGCTCAATCCGGCGCTGGAACAGATGCTCGGCGGCAGGTCAAGGATCGCGCGATCTCTCTGCTTCGCCGATCTCATTCCTCCGCAAGATCGCGCCGAAGCGGAACGGCTCTGGTGTGAATTGTTCGAGCGACAACGCGACAGCTTTCAGCTCGATTCCCAGACCACGGGCGCGAATAGCCGGCCCGTGCGTTGGACCGCATGGCGGGTGCCGGGTACGAACGGCCATCCCGAATATGCGCTGGCCCTGGCAGAAGACGCTCCCCGCAACCATGAGGCCGAGCAGCGTCTGCGGCAGGCCGAGAGGCTCGAAGCCGTAGGCCGTTTGGCTGGAGGCGTGGCTCACGATTTCAACAACCTTCTGACCGGAGTGCTGTTGTACTGCGACCTGCTCCTGGCCAATCTTGAGCCATGCCATCGGGTGCGAAAGTACGCCGAAGAAATCCGAAACGCGGGCATGCAGGCCACCGGCCTGGTGCGGCAGTTGCTCGCGGTGGCCCGCCCCACGAATTCCGAGCCCTGCCTGCTTTCCCTCAACGACATCGCCGAAGGCATGCGCAACCTGCTGGTTCGCCTCATCGGGGAGAACATCGAGCTGAAATTCCAACTCGATCCCAACCTGGGTTTGGTCAAGATGGATCCCACGCAATCCCAGCAGATTCTGCTCAACCTGGTGCTCAATGCGCGGGACGCAATGCCCGGCGGCGGCCAGATCACCGTCGAAACCAGCAATTGCAAAGTGCAGGTGCTCACAGAACCGCGCCTTGGGGCCAGCAGCCCGGCCTCACTGCCCTGCGCGCTTTTCGTGGTGGCCGACAACGGTAGCGGCATGGATGCCGCTACGCGCGCCCATCTGTTCGAAGCTTTTTTCACCACCAAGGCCGGTAAGGGCACAGGGCTGGGGCTGGCCACGGTCTACGACGTCGTGACCAGCAACGGCGGCCTGATCCATGTGGAGAGCGCTCCGGCGTGCGGCACCCGCGTGAGCGTGCTTCTGCCGCTGGTGCCGGAAGCAGTTCTAAATTCCCAGGACAGCCACGATTTTCAGCCGGAAAACAACCCGGCAGTACGTATACCCAAAGGATAAAAGAAGAGGAATAAACGCTATGACGTCAGCAGTTCTGAGTCCGATTGCAGCCACACCACAGATAGAAGCCGCCAATTTTCTTAACCTTCTGATCGTAGACGATGAACGATCGATCCGCGAGGCCTGCCGCGAAGTCGCGCAATCGCTGGGATACACGGCCTATGTGGCCGATTCCGCCGAGCACGCCTACCGGCTTCTCGACACCCAGCCCTTCGACACAGTCCTGCTCGACCTGCGCCTGCCCGGCGCCGGCGGCCTGGATGCTCTGCGGCGCATCAAGGAATGCCGTCCTGAGGCCGTTGTGATCGTGGTGACCGGCTACGGCACCGTGCAGTCGGCGGTGCAGGCCATGAAGAATGGCGCCTATGACTACGTGACCAAACCGTTCAGCGTCGACGAACTGAAGCTGCTGCTGGAGCGGGTGGCCAGCCACTTGAAGCTGAAGTCAGAAAACCGTCTGCTGCGCGAGAAAGTGAAATCCAAGCAGGGATTCGGCGGCATCGTCGGCCGCGCTCCCGAAATGGAAAAGCTCTATCGCATCATCGCCAAGGCCGCCAACAGTGTGCACCCGGTATTAATCCTGGGCGAAAGCGGAACCGGCAAGGAGATGGTCGCACGCTCCATTCACTACTCCGGTCCCTTCCGCGACAAGCCCTTCATCCCGGTGGATTGCGGATCGCTCGTGCCCACCCTGATCGAGAGTGAACTGTTCGGCTACGTGAAAGGCGCGTTCACCGGCGCCAACCAGTCCAAAGACGGACTCATGGCCATGGCCGAAGGGGGAACCGTGTTTCTCGACGAAGTGGGAGAGCTTCCCGTCGATCTGCAGGCCAAAATGCTGCGGGCGATCCAGGAGAAGGAAATTCGCCCCGTGGGCAGCACGCGCCGGGTGCCCATCAATGTGCGCATCCTGGCCGCCACCAACCGCGATCTGGAACAAGCCGTGATGCAAGGCGAGTTTCGCCGCGATCTCTATTTCCGTCTCAATGTGCTCAGCTTGCGTATCCCCGCACTGCGCGAGCGCCGGCAAGACATTCCACTGTTAATCGGTCATTTCCTGGACCGTATGCTGCGAACTTCGGGACAGGAAAAAATGCTCAGCGACGAAGCTCTCAAGGCCATGCTGGCCTATGACTGGCCGGGCAACGTCCGCGAACTGGAAAATTGTCTGGAACGGACCTACGCCTTTACCAGCGGTCCGCTCATCCACACCACCGATCTGCCCCGCGAGGTGGCCAATCTGCCTGCGCCCGAGGCGTCAAATGGAAATGGTAATGGCAACGGACACGGAAAAATCATTCCCATGGCAGAACTCGAGAAGAACACGATTCTGAGTGCGATCACAGAACTCAACGGCGACAAACTGCAAGCCGCGCGGCTGTTAGGCATCGGGAAAACGACTCTTTACCGCAAGCTCAAGGACTACGCTGCCCACGAGTTTCAATCTTGAGCGCCCGATTGTGAACTTGCTTCCGGCAGGGAGTATCACAACGGGAAGCCGTTCTGCCGCCGGCATTGCTAAGCGCCGTATTTTCAGCGCACAGCGGTTGGCGGCAGGCGTGCTATCGGTAAGGGCATGATCTTACTTATTACATCTTCAGCCAGCGGCCCACAGTGCGCCGAGTCCTTGCATGCCGCCACCGGCCAGGAAACGCACTGGGCCCAGACCTTGCAGGAGGCCGCCACCCGCCTGCGCGAACAAACCTATGCTGCCGCCGTCATCGACCAGTTTCTGCTCGAAACCGAGCCCAACGAAAGCGATCAGATGATCGAACATCTGGGCACCGCTTTCCCGGTCTACCTCAACTTCGCCGTGACCGGAATGGAACGTCTGGTGCGCGAGGTGCGCTCGGCGCTGCATCGCCGCAAGCGCGAGGAAGGCGCCGCCCGCCGCGCGGTCGCAGAACAGATGCACAGCGAAATGCGTGAGACTCTCACCGCCATGCTCCTGTCCTGTGAACTGGCGATGTCTGTGCCTGACGTTCCCAACCCCGCAGTGGAAAAGATCCGCGCCATCGACAACCTCGCGCGGGAATTGCGGCTCCGGCTGGAGGTGAATTGACAGTTGGCTCTTTCCCAAATGGCCGAAGCTAGGATCGCCCCTCGGGACGGTCCACGCGTGCTCAGCTGAGAAAGCATCGTTGCCGCCGAATTGCTCGGCATGGCACATCGTCCGCACTGACATTGATGTCGCTGATCCACACAGGATGTCACGGCTTGGGCATGAAGGCCGCGCTTCTGCCCTTTGCTGCAACCGGAGCCCGCACCCGCAAAATCCAGTTCACGCGTTCTGCGTGAATTCCTGTCGCTGCTCGCCTCGTAGTATTTTTGCGCTATTGTGCGCCACTGCACTGTCCGCTAACGTTTCGCTGCTCATTCGTTCTGTGGACTGGGGTCCCGGAAAAATCTAAGCGCACGACTTGGCCGGTGTTCGCGCATTTGTGTGTGCGATGCGATTAGGAATTTCCCTGCCCAGCACAGCGAAGAGTGATTCGCAAAGAGAAAACTGAACCTACTATGACTACTCTCAGGAAGATGATCTGCGCCGTGCTGGCAATGTGTCTAGGCTTGAGCGCTGCTGCGCAACAAATCTCGGGAAGCATTCGCGGAACTGTTGTGGATCCGACAGGGGCCACGGTGCAAGGTGCGTCCGTTCGTGCCACGCAAACCGAAACGGGTCTGACCCGTACGTCGACGACAGATCGTTCTGGCGGATATGTGCTCCTGGAACTGCCAGTCGGTCATTACCGGCTGCAGGTGGAAGGCAAGGGCTTCCAGACCTACATCCAGCAGGGCATTATTCTGGACGTAAACGAGACGGCGACCATTCCGGTTCGTCTTGCGGTGGGTGCTGAGACCCAGCATGTCGACGTGGAGGCCGATGCTCAACTCATTCAGAGCACGGTGACCAGTCTGGGTAAGACGGTCTCGGAGCGCGAAATTCTTGATCTGCCCCTGAACGGCCGCGACTTTACGCAGCTCGGCCGGCTTCAGCCAGGAGTAGTGCCGCTCACCCCCGGTCTGGCGGAAGCGGGAGGATCGCTGCGTGATGGTCAAGCTTACGCCGTGAACGGCCAGCGGCCCGAGTCGAACAACTTCCTGATCGACGGAGCCAACAACTTCAACGGAGTGGATGGCGGCTTCGTTCTCAAGCCGCCCGTGGACGCGATCACGGAGTTCAAAATTCTCACCCACAACGCCAACGCCGAGTTCGGCAACAGTCTGGGCTCGACCACCAATATCATTACCCGCTCGGGTACGAACGGAATCCACGGAGCACTGTGGGAATTCTTGCGCAATGATGTTTTCGACGCCACCAACTACTTTGGCACGACCACCGAGCCTCTGAAGCAAAATCAATTTGGCGGGACGATCGGCGGCCCCATCCGCAAGGACAGGAGCTTCTTCTTCGGATATTTCGAGGGTTTTCGCAACCGCAAGGGGGAGACAGATTCATCGACCGTGCCATCGGTGGCTGAACGGCAGGGTGATTTTCAGGCGATATGCCCTGAGGGTTTCACCGGCGGCTTTTGTAATAATCCCGACCACCAACTCTTCAATGTCTTTCTCAACCAGCCCTATCCCAACAACCAGTTTGACATGTCTTCGGTCGGTACACTTACGCAGAATCTCTTGAGCTTTTTCCCGTCACCGAACAACGGAACCAATGTCTTCACTTCGACGCAAGTCGTCCACCAGGACACGAATCAGTTCGGATTGCGGCTGGATCAGTATCTTGGAGCTTCCGACGTCTTAAACTTCCGCTATGCCTTCAGTGATGGCACGCAATTCCACCCAATCGCCACATCGGGTGCGAGCGTGCCGGGCTTTCCGGTTGGGCAAGAGCAGCGGGCGCAGAATTTCGTCGCCCAGGAGACGCATACCTTCTCTCCGGCCATGATCGGCGTCTTCCGGTTCTCGTTCTTGCGGAATAAATTCCTTTACGGGGAGAGGACCAACCACACGACCCCCGACAGCCTCGGTTTTGATTATCAACCGAGCTTAGACGTGGCCATCGGGCCTCCATTCATCCAGGTCAATGGTTACACTACCGTCGGAGATCCGATTACCGGGCCGCGCAATACTTACGAAAATGCTTTTGACTATTCCGGCGCGTTGAGTTGGGTGCACGGGCGGCACGAACTCAAATTCGGGGGCGGTTACCAGCACCTACAGGTCAACGTCCTGCAGGGCATTGCTACTAACGGTTTCTTTGTTTTCGCGCCATTTCCCGTGGTACCGGATGCGTTCGCCAGCTTCCTGTTTGGCCAGCCGGTCTTCTTTCTGCAGGGCCGGGGCGATTTTTCACGCGGCATTCGTGGCAATTCCCTGAACGGGTATGCGCAAGACACTTACAAAGTGACACCGCGCCTGACGTTGAACCTGGGTTTGCGCTATGAACTCCCGTTCCCCTATACCGAGATCCACAACCGACAGACGCTTTGGATTCCCGGCCGGCAGTCTACGGTCATGCCCAACGCACCGGCAGGGCTTCTTTATCCGGGAGATGCAGGGGTGCCTGCAGGGTTGATTCCAACCTTCAAGAAGGGATTCGCCCCGCGCGTCGGCCTCGCGTGGGACCCGACCGGGAGCTCAAAGTGGCTGGTCACGTCCGCCTATGGAATCTTCTACGAGCCGTACTATACGGGCCAGGGCGGACCATTGCAGTCGCCGATCAGCGCTCCGCCGTTTCTACAGACCCAGCAGATCAGCCTTGGTCCCACGGGTCTCAATTTTTCCGATCCCTACAACGGCAACCCGCCGCCCAACGGCACTTTTGCAACGCCGCTCACCAACCTGACGCTGGCTCCGAACCTGCCGCTGCCCTACTCGCAGGACTGGGATCTGAACGTACAACGATCCTTGGGCTCAGATCTTCTGCTCGAGATTGGCTACGTAGGAACCAAGGGGACTAAGCTGCCGCGTTTCGTGGAAGGCAATCCGGCGATCTACATTCCGGGAGTCGACTCCAGCGGTAACCCGATCTCCACCTCCAGCAACGCGGATCAGCGGCGGATTCATTCCGGGTGCACGCTCGATCCTGCGTCTCCTCCGTGCACGTACTCATCAACTGGGCTGATCGAAGGCATTGCTAATTCTTCGTACCACGCGCTCGAGGCGAGCTTGACCAAGCGCTTCAGTCATGGCCTTTCGTTTCTTGCGTCGTACACGTACTCCAAGTCCATTGACGACGCCTCTTCATTCAACATGACGGGTTCAGCGGCCAAGCCGGTGGCCGGCGAGAATGACCTGGCACAGAATCCCTTCAATCTGGCTGCGGAGCGTGGCCGCTCCCTGTTCGATGCCCGGAACCGGTTTGTGCTGAGCTACCAGTGGAGCCTGCCTTTCTGGAAACAGCCTCACGGCTGGTATCAACAGGTGCTTGGCAACTGGCAGATAAACGGTATCGTGACCCTGATGAGTGGTACGCCGTTTACCGTCTTCGATTCAAACGATTTTTCGGTGCAGGGCTCGGCGCCGGAAATCACCGGATTCTTCTCGAACCGGCCGAACCTGGTCCCCGGGCAAAACCCCAACTCCGGACCGCATACCCCCGGCGCATGGCTTAACCGGAGTGCATTTCAGCAAATCACTCAAGACCCCAACTCACCGGTGCAGCAATTCGGAACAGCAGGCCGAAACATCGCCCAGGGGCCGGGCTATGCAGATTGGGATTTCTCAGCGTTCAAGAACATTCGCGTGACTGAAGGCAAGGAGTTTCAATTCCGGGCTGAGTTCTTTGATTTGCTGAACCACCCGAATTTCCGGCTGCCCGACAGCGACATCAATTCGCCCACATTCAACAGTATTCTCGCGGCCCAAGACCCGCGGTTGATCCAGTTAGCCCTGAAGTTTACGTTCTAGAGGAAACATGTGGGGACGGCCGCCCTTCGACTGCGCTCCGGGCAGGTTCTCGGCCGTCCCCGCCAGAGCCTGCCCGAGCGAGCGTAGCCAGTCGAAGGGGCGAAGCCCGGCGGAACCTGTGCCACTGCCCGGAATACCTCCTGGACCGAATTGCCCGAATCTCTCAATGCAAAATCCTGCACAGCCACCTCCATAAAATTCCTTCCCGTCGGGGCCGATTCACACTAAAATGGACGCGCCTAGAAGGCGGAACCCATTGTCCCTCGCGGCATTCCGCACGTTCCCTCCGGAGGTTCTGTGCACGTCCTGGTTACCGCCGACTCGCTCTCGGGATCATGGACCTACGCCCGCGAGCTTGTAACCGGCCTGGTCACGCGCGGCGTGCGAGTCACGCTGGTGAGCTTCGGCGAGATTCCGCTTCCCGACCAGACCTGCTGGATGGATCACCTGCACGGCCTCGACTACCGGCCTACCGCGTTCCGCCTGGAGTGGATGCAGGAAGCGGAAGAGGATCTGCCCGAATCGTCAGCGTTCCTCGCTGCACTGGTTCGCGAACTGCGGCCCGACATTCTACATCTCAACCAGTTTTGCTACGGGAACCTGCCGGTAGATGTACCGCGCGTGGTGATGGCCCACGGCGATTTGATCACATGGACGTACGCGGTCCACAATCGCGCCCCCCGGCCTGAGAGCTCCTTGACCTGGTATCGCAACACGGTGCTCAATGGCTTGGCGGGCGCCGATGCGGTAGTCGCCCCTTCGGCCTGGATGCTCGATCGCATTTCGGCTTGTTATGGGCGTCCGCAGCGCGGAGAAGTGATCTACCCGGGACGCAATCCCATTTTCTTCAATCCCTACGTCAATAAGGACGATTGCGTGCTGGCCGTCGGCCGCCTGGTGGACGCCGGCAAGCAAGTCTTTCTTCTCACCCAGCAGCCCTATTCTGTCCCGGTGTGCATTGTGGGCGCCGAACATACGGTGCCCATGCCCCGCATTCCGATTCGTGCGGATGTGAAAGTTGCCACCGGCCAGACGTCGGTCGCGATCCGCGGACCGCAGACCGAAGCGCAGCTGCGCGCGCTCTACAGCCGCGCGTCGATCTACGCCGCGACTGCCCGCTACGACCCCTGCGGCATGGGCGCACTCGAAGCCGCGTTTTCCCGATGCGCCATCGTGGCCAACGATATCCCAAGCTTCCGCGAGATCTGGGGAGACGCGGCTCTCTACTTCCGCACCAATGACGCCGCCAGCCTCGCCGAAAATATTCGCGAACTCAACGCCGACCGTACCATGCGCCGCGCCTACGCCGAGTTGGCCTACTCCCGCGCTCGCGAGCGCTTTACCACCAAGCGCATGATCGACGACTGCCTGCAACTTTACCGGAGTCTGGTTTCGGCACGTTCCGTGGCGGCGTGAGACTGGCGTGGCCAACGGTTCGTCTGACCCAGCTACTGCTTAGTCCCAGTCACGGCCACCGACAGGGCAACCCCGCCCGTTTGCGCCGTTCCTGCCGAGGTCAAAAGGCCATCGCTACCCAGCGTGTATATCGAAACCGAGCCGCTCTCATTCACCACGTAGGTAAACTTGCCGGATGGGTCGACCACAATGCGGAAGGGTTCCTGGCCGGTGGCGATGCTTCCGCTCGGTGTTAGGTTCCCAGTGCTGGCGTCGATTTTGAACATCGAAACCGAGTTGTCGCTTCGATTCACAACAAAGGCCGACTTGCCGGAAGGATCCACTGCCACCCATGTGGGCTGGTTTCCCGTGGTGGCGGTGCTTGGTGTATTCGGGGTCAACACTCCGGTGACGGAATCGATGGTGTATTGCGACACCGTGTTTCCAGAGTCATATGCATTGGGCACGTAGGCGAATTTGCCGGAGGGATCCACGGTGACTCCAAAAGGAGAAGATCCGGTCGGCACCGTGGCAGGCGTCGTGGGCGTCAAGACTCCAGTGCTGGAGTTGATGGTGTACATCGAAACCGAATCGTCGATTTGGTTTGCCACGTACGCGAACCGGCTGGAAGGATCCACGGTCACGGAACTCGGGCTCCATCCGGTCGCGACCGAAGGCGGCGTCGTCGGAGTCAAAAGCCCTGTGCTGGAGTCGATGGTGAACATTGAAACCGTGTTGTCATCGCTGTTCGCGGTGTAGACAAACTTGCCGGAAGGGTCGATCGCGATTCCTTGGGGAAAATATCCAGTAGGGACCGTGGCTGGCGTTGTCGGGGTCAAGATCCCTGTGCTGGAATTGATGGTGTACATCGAGATGGTGGCGAGGTCAGCCGCATTTGACATAAGATTCGCCACATAGGCGAACCTGCCGGCAGGATCCACGGCCATGTCTTCGGCCCCGAAGTCGTTGGCTCCGGTTGCGACGGTGGCTGGTGTCGTCGGCGTCAATTCCCCAGTGCAGGAGTCAGCGGCGTACATCGAAACGGTTTTGCCACCATCACTCAAGACGTAGACAAATTCCGGCCGAGTAGAAGGCGTGCACGCGGGTATTGGCGTAACTTTGGAAGTTGGGCTTCCTCCGCCACAACTGACGGCCAGCAGTACCAGTACACTCGAAACCACGGCCCGCAAATACGCTGTTTTCATACACTCCTCCAGTTGCATCCTCTATCTTAAGTATCTAGAAGGGGTTTTCTGTGACCCTGCTCACAATGAGTGAGGTGCTCGGCACCGTACGCACAGGACCAGTCCTTGCCTGTCGGGCGGATAGGAGGTTTTCCGTTCCCGCCGAGACACAGGTCCCCGCCTGGTGGTATCTTCGTATGCTTACTAGAAACCCGTAAGGTTGGAGGAGGGATTCATGGCTCAGGTGAAAATCACCGTCAGACCCAATGGTCCGTATCGAGTCGAAGCTCCGGAAGGCTCCGTCGAATTGGTGGATGTCAACGGCACCCAGTTCGATCTCACCGGCAAACCTGCGTTCTCGCTGTGTCGCTGCGGGGGATCGGTCAACAAGCCTTTCTGCGACGGAACGCACAGCCGCATCGGCTTCCAGGGCGCGGAGTTAGCCGTGAAGAAAGCCGAAGGAGGCCCGTCGTCCTAGCAGACTGCCCCCTTGGCAAGGCCTCTGGGTAAGGGCTTTGCTTTTGGGTGGCGCAGCGCTTCCAGCGCTGCGATACCTGCCTCATTCTTGACTCTGCGCTTTAGCGCCTGAGGTCACAAAGGCTGGCAGTTCGTCATTTCTACGGAGGAGATCGTGCACGATTCACGAGACCGGGAACTGGGAATGCATCGCGAGATCACGCGCCGGGACTTCCTCAACGGCGTCGCGGTAACGGCAGGCGCAGCCCTGATGCCGTGGGACCTTGTCGCCGCCGGCCTTGGGAGAGAGGAAGATCAGTCCGCGAATCCCGAGAAGTCCCCCAACTACTACCCACCCGCTCTCACCGGCATGCGAGGCAGCCATCCCGGCTCGTTCGACACCGCCCACAGCCTGCGCGACGGCACGTTCTGGGATTCGGCGGGCAAGCCCGAAGACACCGGCGAAACCTATGACCTGATCATCGTCGGCGGCGGCATCAGCGGCCTTGCTGCCGCCCACTTCTACCGCAAGGCAACCGGCGGGAAGGCGCGCATCCTCATCCTCGAGAACCATGACGACTTCGGCGGACACGCCAAGCGCAACGAATTCCATGTGGGTGATCGCTTCATGCTCGGGTTTGGCGGCACGTATTCCATCCAGAGCCCAGCGCCCTATAGCAAGGTGGCGAAAGGCGTGATTGAGGAGTTGGGAATTGATGTCGAGTCTTACCCCAAGTATGTCGATAAGGATCTCTATCGCTCCCATGGCCTGGCTTCCAAGATCTTCTTCGACAAGGAAACTTTCGGGGCCGACGCGCTGACGGTCAACCCGCGGTTGCCGCGCCTCTCCGACAGCGACGACCCTGCCTTCGTCGAATCCGACCGGTGGAAGAAGTTCATGGCCGAGGCGCCGATCGCGGAGCAGGCGAAGCGTGATCTGCAACGGTTGTACGTGCAAAAGAAAGACTACTTTCCCGGTCTGACTTCCGACGAAAAGAAAGCCAGGCTTGCCCGTATCAGTTATGCCAGTTTCCTCAGAGACGTAGCTGGCGTGCATGAGGACATCATTCGTATGTATCAGGCCACTCCGCATGGCCTGTTTGGCGTGGGCATCGATGCGGTACCGGCCCAGGATGCTTGGGGATTCGACTTGCCTGGATTTGAAGGCCTGAACCTCGATCCCAAGCCGGGCAAGGGAATGAACCGCGACGCCATTCCTAACGAAGAAGCCGAAAAGTACTTCTTCCATTTTCCGGATGGCAACGCCTCGATTGCGCGGTTGCTGGTCCGCAAGCTGATTCCCGAGGCGATTCCGGGCCGCTCCATAACGGACGTAGTCATGGCGAAGGCCAACTACGCCAAGCTCGACCAGTCGAGTGCTCCCGTGCGTATCCGGCTGAACAGTACAGCCGTACGAGTTAGGCACACCGGCGATGCCAAAAGCGCAAGCCAAGTGGAAGTGGCTTACGCGCGCGGTGGCAAAGTGTACACGGTGAAGGCGAAGAGCTCGATACTGGCGTGCTGGCACGTCGTGATTCCCTACATCTGCGAGGAACTGCCCGATAAGCAGAAAGAAGCGCTCTCGCTAGCCCAGAAAGTTCCGTTGCTGTATACCAATGTCGTCATCCGCAACTGGACTTCGTTCCAGAAGCTGGGGGCGAATTCCATCTATGCCCCCGGCTGCTACCACACGAATCTGAACCTCGATTCGCCGGTGAGCATTGGCGACTATCACTGCACGCGTAAGCCGGAGGAACCGATCGCCATTCACATGATGAAGGCGGCGTGCCGTCCGGGACTCCCCGCGCGTCAACAACACAGCTCCGGCCGCATGGAACTCTACACCACCGACTTCGAAACCATGGAGCGCAAGATTCGCGATCAGTTGGCACGTACGTTGGGTCCGGGCGGCTTCGATCCCGCACGCGACATCGCGGCCATTACCGTCAATCGCTGGCCCCACGGCTACTCCTACGAATACAACTCATTGTTCGATTCGTTCTGGCTGGAAGGCGGCGAGACTCCCTGCGAAGTCGCGCGCAAGCCGCACGGCCGGATCGCCATTGCCAACTCCGACGCCGGCGCCTATGCCTACACGGACGAGGCCATCAATCAGGCGTGGCGCGCGGTGGGGGAGATCACGAAGGTCTGATACGGCGGGCGGAGCCGAGCTGCGCTCGGCGGACAGCCGGGGGCGGCTGTCCCCACATAGGCTTTGATGAAGGTCAATCTGTGCTCTGGCCTTTGAACTGCGCAGCTTTGTTCCGCGCGTCTTGCGCTTGCTGCTGCATGCCTTTCCCTGCGTACGCATCCGCCAGGGCATCCTCCAATTCGGCGTCATCGCCGTTCTCGTCCCGCTCCTTCAGAAAAGAAGCGATGGCCTCGTCGTAGCGCTTCAGCTGGGTCTGGGAAACACCCATCCTGTAATAGACGCCGCTAGCCTGCGGTTCGAGCCGCAACGCGGTCTTGTATTCATTGATCGCAGCTTCATGATTCTGCTGATCCGCGAGCGCCATTCCTAAGCCGGCATGGGCGCCGGGATTGTTCGGTTCCTGCGCCACCAGCTTCGTGAACTCCTCCTGCGCTTCTTTAGGTTGCTCTTGGCTCAGATAGGCTGCCCCGAGGTCCATGCGGGCTCGTGCGTTCTGGGGTTCCAGTTCAAGCACCCGTTTCAACTCGCTGTCGCCTTCAGGGAATTGTCGCTTGGCGAAGTAGGCGTGCGCGAGGGCGTAATGGGCCGACGCATCCTGCGGGCTCTGCTGAACCTTCTTCTTAAGCTCGCCGATCATCCGATCGATGTTCCTTTGCGCGTCCATCGCGGAGCCGAAGTGCATCCCGGAGCCGCGCCAGCGATGTATCCCGAGCGCGCTGCCGCCCACGATTAAGACCATGAAGAGCAGAATGCCGGCCCGCCGGAGTGGCTTATCGTGCTCCGGCGCGAGGCGAGCAATCAAAGCGCCAAGGATTAATCCGCTGACCAGGCCGCCGGCGTGGCAGGCGTTGTCGATGCCCGGAACCATGCTTCCGAACAGGACGCTAAAGCCCACGAAGAAAAGGAGACTGCTCAGCGTTCTCTTGATGGAGATGCCCGACAGCGAAAACTCGCCTAGATAGAACGAAGCGATCAAAGCTCCCGTCAGGCCGAAGATCGCTCCCGACGCACCCACACTCAGCACTCCGGGATTCCATGCCACGCTCGCCAACCCTCCCGCGACTCCTGTGATGAGGTACACGGCCGCGTAGGTCCAGCGTCCATAGAGAGATTCGCAAAGCGTACCCAGGTTCCACAAGCACCACATGTTCATGGCGATATGGAAAAAGCCGCGGTGAAGAAACATGTAGGTCGCCAGCCGCCACCAATCGCCCGACAACGTAAAGGGGCCGTAGTTGGCGCCGAAGTGCACCATCACTTGCCCCGTGAAGTCCAGTGAGGGACCGCTGGCCAGCACCATCGCGACAAAAACCATCAAGTTGGCGCCGAAGATGACCTGCGTGAGGGTTACGCTGGATTCGCGCCGGACCCAGGGAGCAGCCATGACCGGCTGCTTCTCATCCTCGCCCAGTTCGCCGTGCTGCGCCGCCTCGTGCTGCACACACCACTGACAGATCTTCTTTCCAAGCGTCAGCGGAGGAAGCTGCCGGCCACATCGAATGCAGTTTGCCATGGGTTCAATAAAAGAGTATCAGCAGTTCGCAAAGTTTTGGGGAGAGTTGGGTAGGCAAGGGAAGAGTTGTCTAAGGTTTGAAGTTGCCAGGTCTTGGGAAGGGCACGGCTGTTAGCCGTGCCGTGGAAGAGCGGCGCTTCAGCGCCGCGTAAAGCAGCTCAGAATCAACGCGGGCTTCAGCCCCTGAGGGATTGCCGAGCAATCAGTGAATCGTCTTCGTCTTGCGCGACATGTAATCCATCAGCAGGTACTGACCCAGCGTGTAGGGCGTGGTGAAGTAGGCCTTACCGCGGCACATCTCGGTGACTTTCTGCACGAACTGCACCAACCCATAATCGGACGCCAGCATGAACGTGTTGATGAGCACGCCCGCGCGCTTGCACTTTGAGACTTCTTCCAGCGTCTGACTCACGACCAGCGGATCGAGTCCGAAGGCGTTCTTGTAGATGCGCCCGTCCTCCAGCGTCAGCGCCGACGGCTTGCCGTCGGTGATCATCACGATCTGCTTCATGTCTTTTCTTTGCCGTTGCAGGATCCTCTGCGCCAGCCGCAGCCCCTCGCGCGTGTTGGTGTAGTAAGGGCCGACCTTCACCCGTGCCAGTTGCGACAACGGGACCTCTTCGGCCGAATCGTGGAAGAGCACCAGTGAAAGCGAGTCTCCTGGATACTGCGTGCGGATCAGATGTGACAGCGCCATCGCGACTTTCTTCGCCGGAGTGAAGCGGTCTTCGCCGTAGAGAATCATCGAATGCGAACAATCCAGCATCAGCACCGTCGCGCACGACGACTGGTACTCACACTGATGCACCTGCAAATCCGAATATTCGATGTTGAGTGGCAGCGTGAGCCCTTCGCGCTGGATCGCGCTCGACAGTGTGGCCGTAATGTCGAGATTGAGCGTGTCGCCAAACTCGTAGGTCTTAGCGGACCCGCTGGTTTCGATGCCGGTCGCCAGATCGCGCGTATCATGGCGTCCAAAGCTCGATTTGCCCAGCGATCCCAGCAGGTTGCGCAGCGACTTGAAGCCGAGGAAGTCGAGACTCTTGTCGGTAATCTCAAACTTGGCTTGCTGCGCCTCGCCGGTCTGTCCGCCGACGCTGGACTGCCGCGCGGGGTCGTGCGGTTCGTCGACTGAGATGTAATCTTCCTGCTGCATCCGCTGGATGAGCTTCTCGATCAATTCGTCAAGTTGACCGTCGGCGACCATTTGCTCGATCTGCTCCCGCAGGTTCTCGTCGAACATCTCGCCATTGAGCAGCGCCTGCTCGATGGCGCGCTTGAGTTCGTCAAGCGTCTGCTCGCCCTCGGGCAGTTCGTACCACATGGACTCCTGAAACCCGCTCTGCAGCAGGTAGTCCGAGAGCGCGCCGAGCAAGTCCTCCATGCTCATCTCGCCCGCAGGGTCAGGCACGTATTTGGAGTAGCGAATGCGTTTCATAGAAGCAGTTGCCAGTAGTCAGTAGTCAGTTGCCAGTGGAACCGGAGCTCTTGCTGACCCCTGACTACTGACCCCTGACTACTCATTAGTTGAATTGTCTTCTCTGCCGATACGGCCTTTCGTCCGGCTCGATCGACTTCTCCCGTACGGGTTCCGGCTTCTTCTCTCCAGCCTTGAACACGCGCTCCTCGCTGCGCCCGATGCGCTTGTGCGCATGCAGGCCTTCGAGTATGAACTCCGCCGCCGACACTTGCTGCTCGGGGCTGTCTTTCTGCGAAACGCTCAGCGGGCCGAGTTTGTCGACCAGTCCCTGGATTCCTTTCAACTTCTCTAGCGCTTCCACGGCCGGCACCGAATCCGACAACTGAATCTCGCCGCCCAAATCGAACCACTGCACGATCTGCTGCACGTTGGCGCCGGTGTAATACTCGTCGTACGTCTTGGCAATTGCGGCACGGATTAGCTCCCGCCCCACGTAGTCTGCGCCCTTCATCTCGCCTTCGTATTCCAGTTCGAGCTTGCCGGTAATCGCCGGCAGGGCCGCGTATACGTCGCTGATGCGCGGCACGACCACCTTCTCGTCATTTCTAATGGCTCTCCTCTCGGCGTTCGAAACCACGTTTTCCATCGCCGAGATGGGAAGCCGCTGGCTCACGCCCGAGCGCTTGTCGATCTTCTTGTCCTCGCGGGCGGCGAAGGCTATACGCTCAATCACCTCCTGCACATAGTTCGGCAGATGCAGCGGATACCCGTTGCGCCGCGTCCACGCTTCCTGCGCCGTGATCGTGATTCCTTCCTCGACGGTTGCCGGATAGTGCGTGCGAATCTCTGAGCCGATGCGATCCTTCAGCGGCGTAATGATCTTGCCGCGTGCCGTATAGTCTTCCGGATTCGCGCTGAACACCAGCGCGACATCGAGCGGCAGCCGGATGGGATACCCCTTAATCTGCACGTCGCCTTCCTGCATGATGTTGAACAATCCCACCTGAATCTTTCCCGCCAGGTCGGGCAGTTCGTTGATGGCGAAGATGCCACGATTGGCGCGGGGCAGCAAGCCGTAGTGCACCGTCAATTCGCTGGATAGTTCGTGACCGCCGCGCGCTGCTTTGATGGGATCGATGTCCCCAATCAGATCGGCAATCGTCACGTCGGGCGTGGCCAGCTTTTCCACGTAGCGGGCATCGCGGGAGAGATAGGCGATCGGCGAATCATCCCCCATCCGCGCAACTTCCTCGCGGCACCGCCGGCAGATCGGGGCGTAAGGATTATCGTGAACCTCGCATCCCGCGAGATACGGCATGTGGGGATCGAGCAGGGTCGTTAATGCGCGCAGGATGCGGCTCTTCGCCTGCCCGCGCAGTCCCAGCAGAATGAAATTGTGCCGCGAAAGAATCGCGTTGATGATCTGCGGCACCACCGTGTCGTCGTAGCCGACGATGCCGGGGAACACCGGTGCGTCGCCATTGGCCCGCAGCCGGCTTGTCAGGTTCTCGCGCAGTTCGTCCTTAACGTGGCGCGTGCGCAAACGCTCTTCGGAGAAAATACTGCGGCGCAGTTCACCCAGCGTGCGCGGAAGACTACTCATGAAAGGAACCCCCCACTGAACTACAATTGCCTGATTATACCCCCTGTCGTGGTTCAAACCTTTAGCCTTTGCCGCGGCAGAGTGGAGGCAAAGATCATCGGAGAATCTTCGGTCCGGCGATGTCGCGCGGGAGTGCACGTCATTGCCCGGGCATGTTTGATTTGTCTCGCGGTCTGGCCCGCTGTCGGTCAGACAGATCAACCGCCGCTTCCTCCCGTCGGACAGATCGTCGATGTGACTTGTGAAGGAGATCCTCAGCAGAGCTATGCCTTGTATTTGCCGTTGACCTATACGGCGGCGAAACGCTGGCCCATTATCTATTTCTTCGATCCTGGCGGGCGCGGCCGTCGCCCACTTGAACTCTACAAAGACGTTGCGGAGAAATACGGGTTCGTGATGGCCGGATCGAACAATTCACGAAATTTCTCGTCCGACCAGCCGCGAAGCGTGAATGCCATTTGGCTGGACACCCATCTTCGGTTCGCGCTGGATGGTCATCTCACTTACGTCAGTGGATTCTCGGGCGGCGCTCGGGTTGCGGGCGCGATGGCGCTGAGTTGTCCCCCATGCCAGATTGCCGGTGTGATTGCGCACGGTGCCGGATACCCCACGAACCGGAGCGAGGCAAAGGACAAATTGCTTTACTTCTTCGCAGTTGGGGATCAGGACTTCAATTGGCCCGAAGTCATGACTGTCCGGCGGGAACGGGAGGACAAAGGTCTGCCATATCGAGTGCGTGTGTTTTCCGGGCCGCACCAGTGGGCGCCTGCTGCAGTCATGGAAGATGCAGTCGAATGGATGATGTTACGAGCGATGCAGTCCGGAGATCGTCCGCCGGATGCGGCTTTCATCGATCGACAGCTGCGCAGGATGCTCGCCGAAGCCGAGGATGCCGAGAAGAAGAACGATGCGATGGCGCAGTTCAACGCCTACCGGGCCTTGGTGTCTGACTTTTCCGGCCTCAGGGATGTAACCGAATCCGAAAAAAAGCTGGCGGCGCTGAAGAAATCCGCGGCTCTTAAAGCAGCATTAAAGAATGAACAGGAGCAGATCGCGGACCAATCTTCGTTGGAAGCTGAGGTCTCCGCAAAGCTGCATACTTACACGAGTGGCAGGGCCGATGACGAGATCACGCTCGGAAATGCCATTGTGCAGGCGATGCGGCGGATGAATGACCAGGCAGAGCATTCACGGAACGAAGCGAAGCGACTTGTTTCCAAGCGCGCGTTCGCCGGGCTGTGGGTAGCGGGAATTGAGAGCGGACAGGAAGAACTCAAGTCCCGTCATTTCGAAAAGGCGGAAGCGTGTTTCGACCTCATGAGCAAAGTCCGGGACGATCCCTGGCCGGTTCTCCTGCTCGCCGAAACTCATGCGGCTGCGGGCAACAAGAAACAAGCCATCAGAGACCTTAAAGAGGCCGTGCGGCGAGGCCTGACGGACGCCGGAGTGATCGAGTCAAACGACCGGCTCCAAGTCCTGAAGGCGGATCCGGAATTCCAGAAACTAGTGGAGGACATCAAGCGGAAGTAGCAGCCGGGTTAGCTACTGACGATGAGACTCACCGCGCGTGCCCGTTCCCCCCGGCCTTCTCCCGCGCCCGCGCCGCGCGACGGAGATTGGGAAGAATGCTCTCCAGATACCCCACGACCGCTTGGATTCTCTCGCTCTCCGACCGCATCGCCAGCAGTTTCTGTTTGAAGTCGAGATCGAGGGGAAGAGAGCCCGCGAGATAGAAAGATAGCGTGCTCTGATCCGCCGCGGAAAGATCCTGCACGGCTCCAGCCAGGGAGAGGATCTCCAGGTGAACCTGGATGGCCCGCGCTTTGTCCTCCTCGGCGGGAGTGACAGGGTCATCCGGCACCAGCAGTACTTCGGCCTGCAGAAAAGAACGCTCCCGGTTGAGTTCGAGCACCTCAAAGCGCTTGCGACCCTCCGCCACCAGATCCAGACGCCCGTCGGGATACTCTTTCGTGACGGTAACGATCTCAGCGGTGCACCCCACTTCCGCAATGCCCTCTTCCAGGGCGCGAATCACACCGAAGGGCGCATTGTTTGCCAGACATTCCCCAATCATCTCTTTGTAACGCGGTTCGAAAATGTGCAAGGGCAGGGGAGTGCCGGGGAGCAGTACGACGTCGAGCGGGAACAGGGGAAGAAGGGGCAAAGAGTCTCCAATGCCGGAAGCGCACGGCACTGAGCGGGCTGTTCGATTGTACGCCATGGCTTGTACGACATGAGTTGTCCGACACGGCGCGGCGGCGCATCTTGACTTGCCGCGTCGCAGCGAATACAACCCCAGCATGGAACTTGTCGGGAAAGTAGCTGTGGTCACCGGCGCCTCGATGGGCATCGGCGAGGCGATCGCCAAGGTTTTCGCGGAGGAAGGAGCGAGCGTGGTCCTGCTGTCGCGCGATGCTGCCCGGGCCGAAGCCGCTCGCGTCCGCATCGCTTGTCCGGAACGCACCGTCGCCCTTTCCTGCGACGTCCGCAACTCCGAGGAGATCGACCGCGTCCTCGCTCTGACCCTGCATCACTTCAAGCGCGTCGATATCTGGATCAACAACGCCGGGCACGGTCTGCTGGATTCCGTCGCGCAGACCGAGATGCAGGCCTGCCACGAACTGTTCGAAACCAACTTCTTCGGCGCGATGTCAGCCATGCAGGCAGTCATTCCGGTCATGCGGCAGCAGGGCGGCGGCACCATCATCAACATTTCCAGTGTCGCAGGGCATATCCCTCAGCCGTTTCACGCCTCCTACAGCGCCACCAAGTTTGCTCTGAATGCCATCGGCAAGGCCGCGGGAATCGAACTGAAGAAAGACGGGGTTCACGTGCTGACGGTTTGTCCCGGGTATGTGCGTACCGCCTTCAGCGAAAATGCGGTTCGAGGAAACGAACTGAAAAAAGTCCGCCCGGGCTCGGTTCGCGGCATCACCGCCGAACGCGTAGCGCGTGCCACCCTGCGCGGATACTTGAAGCAGAAGCGGGAAGTGATTGTCCCATGGACGATGCACCTGCCGGTGAAGGTCTATCAACTGTTCCCGGCAGCGGTGGAGTGGGCGATGGGCAGAATGGCGAAATAAGGCGCGCAGGCAACAGCGACCCGACTATTCCAGTTCCGCCAGCATGGCTTCCATTTCCGATTGCGCATGCAGGTTGCCGGTGCGCCGCGCCGAGGCGATGCCGTCGTTGAGCATTTTCTTCGCGTCGTCGACTCTCTGCGCCTGCACCAGCGTTTGCGCCGCCATGAAGTATCCCGCAGTGTACTCAGGATGGCTCTCCAGCAGGATCGAGAACTCCGCCAGCGCCCGGTCGAAGTCGCCCTGCTTGGAGTACTCCATGGCAAGTCCGTAACGCGCGAACGCGTCTTTGGGATTCTCCGTCAGGATTTCGTTGAGCGCGGCGATGCGGTCCATAAAGTCGAGCAGCCCCTTTGACGAGATTACTACAAGCGGCACTCGATGGCGCGGCAGGCGGGAACGTGTCAATTCGCGGTTCTCGGACAGGGCGGTCGAGCTGCGCTCGACGGACAGCCGATGGCGGCTGTCCCCACATGGGTATTTCTGGAAGCTGGCCAGACCTCCTCCAACTGATTACAATTGCCAGTCCCAACAATTCCTGAGTCTGAGACCACAATTTGGCCTGCCCGTACTTCATGCCGG
>JADGNP010000284.1 GCA_017883425.1 Candidatus Sulfotelmatobacter sp.
GTCGATGTCGGCGAACTTCCCCGCTTCTCGCAAAGGACGCGAGAAACGGGGCACCCTTCTGACTAAGGGATACCCTTCTGCTTCTCCTCAACCGCTTCGGCGGGTGGCCCGGATGAGGGTGCATTCCCACATTCGAGGGGCACCCTCTTCAGTGGCAGTGCGCGGATGGGCCACCCGCCACCTTTCACCCCTCGTCGAGCTTCGCTCGACGGGACGGCCGAAGGCGGCCGTCCCCACATATTAAGAGCGGGCCACAGGTTCACAGGAGACTCCGCCCCATTTTTCTGCGTCGGTGATCCCCTACGGATTCTCCCCAACCGCTTCGCTGAGCTCCCGCTCTCTGAATTTTTGCACTTCCTCCGCCATCGCGTACTTCAGCTCCTCGATCCCTTTGCCGGTCACCGCGGAGATCTCGTACAGCTTCAGCTTATGTTTCTTGCAATAGCGTTTCAGGTCGGCCAGTTTGTCTTTGTTGACGGCATCGATCTTCGACGCCGCCATGATCATGGGCTTCTCATCGAGATGAGCCCCGAAGCTGCCGAGTTCGCCCAGAATCACTTCGACATCCTTCGCCACATCCGGCCGGGCGCTGGCGTCGGAAACATCGACCAGATGCACCAGCAGACGGGTGCGTTCGATGTGCCGCAGGAACTGTGTGCCCAGTCCAGCGCCCATATGCGCGCCCTCGATCAGCCCGGGAATATCCGCGACGACAAAACTGACCTCACTTTTCGCGTCGCCCACGGCGACCACTCCCAGGTTGGGTTCGAGCGTGGTGAACGGGTAATCGGCAATCTTGGGCCGCGCCGCGGAAATGCGTGAGATCAGCGTGGACTTGCCCACGTTCGGATAGCCCACCAGCCCCACATCGGCCAGCAGCTTCAGTTCCAGGCGGTAGGTGTGTTCCTCGCCCTCGCGTCCCGCCTCGTGCTCGCGCGGAGCCTGGTGGACCGAGGTGGCAAAGCGCGCGTTGCCGCGCCCGCCGCGCCCGCCGCGGGCAATCACGAAGCTCTGGTCAGCCTGGGTAAACTCGAACACTTTTTCCCCGGTCTCGTCGTCGTACACAATCGTCCCGACTGGAACTTTCAGAACCACGTCGCCGCCATCGCGTCCGGTCTTGTTCGAACCTTCGCCGTGGCGTCCGCGCTCCGCGGTGTGCTCGGGATTGAAACGAAAATGCACCAGCGTATTGTGGCGCTCGCTGGACTCCATGACGATGTCACCGCCCTTACCCCCATCGCCGCCGGACGGCCCACCGCGCGGGACGAACTTCTCCCGCCGGAAGGCCATGCAGCCATTGCCGCCATCGCCGGCCTTAACCCGAATTTTCGCCTCATCGATGAACATGGTTCAAATGAACGGCTTGCACTAAAGAACGGCTGTCATCCCGAGCGAAGCGAGGGACCTAGGTTCTTGCTTACACCACCAGAGTCGTCGCCGCAAGCAAACACCCAGATCCCTCGCTTTGCTCGGGATGACGGTCGTACAGTGACCTTTCAAAAGCAAAAAAGCCTCGTCCCGAAGGCGAGGCTGTGTGACGCGGGCACTCCCGCCCCGCGAACCTTCCAACCGCGGAGACGCTAGTTTATTTCCATGGGCTCGACCATCACGAACTTGCCCATCGAGCCCTTGTTCAGGAACTTGATGCGCCCCGTGATCTTGGCGAAGAGAGTGTCGTCTTTGCCGCGGCCGACGTTCAGCCCCGGCTTCACGCGCGTGCCACGCTGCCGCACAATAATGGTGCCGCCGGGCACGATCTGCCCGCCGAATGCTTTGAATCCCAGCCGCTGCGCGTTCGAATCGCGGCCATTTCGTGAAGTGCCTTGCCCTTTTTTATGTGCCATAAGAATCCAGTTGTCAGTGGCTAGTTGCCAGTTGCCAGTAAGATCGTGTGGAGACGGGCGACCCGCCCGTCTTTCCTTTATCGCTTACCGTTTACTTCTTCTTCGAAGCCGGCTTCTTAGCCGCCTTCTTCGGCGCGGCCTTCTTCTTGGCCGAACTCTTCTTCGCCGTCGCTTCCGCCGCCGGCGCTTCTGCCTCAGCCGCCTTCACCTTCTTCGGCTTCGCTTCCTTCTTGGGCAATTCTGGAGCCTTAAAGCTCTGTCCGCCAAAAGCGATCTCAGAGATGCGCACCGCCGTGTAAGCCTGCCGGTGCCCGCGGAGTTTCTTGTACTGTTTCTTGCGCTTGTAATGGAACACCAGGATCTTCGCGCCGCGGCCTTCTTCCACCACCTGGCCGACCACGCGCGCATCCGATTGCCGGCCTACTTGGCCCTCTTCGCCGGAAACCGCCAGCACAGGGAACTCCACCTGTCCGTCGGTGCCGGTGCCCACTTTCTCCACTCGAATTACATCGCCGGGCGCCACCCGGTACTGCTTTCCACCGGCGCGGATAACCGCGTACATACGTCTGCCTCCGTCAAATGTCGTTGAAATTCAGCCCGTAAATGGAACTCTTGCAACGGATCTCTCAAACGGAAACCCCAGGGCGCACACGGGCGCAACCAAGGGGCTTGCTGATTTTCCTGTGCTTGCTGTGTTTTCCGCCCCGGCGCTTCAGCAGCCAAGGCAGGCGTCCCCAGAACGGGTCGGCGAGTACAGGCAAACTCAACTATTCTAGCGTGTGCTGTGGAAATCGGTCAAACCGAATTGAGCGAGGGTAGTGTCTCAGTTCGCGGAAATATACATGTGGGGACAGCCGCCCTCGGCTGTCCGTCGAGCGAAAGCTCGACCGCCCGTCGGGCAGAACCAGCAAGCTGAGACATGCCCTGAACGCGACGTGATTCGGTACGCCGTCGTCGCTATCTTTTGCGGTTTGCTCCCCAGTGTGCGAGAATTCCGCCGGATTCCTCGGAGGAAACCCCAATGCTCAAGCGCTTCTTGACTGTTTCGCTGTGTCTGCTTGCCCTGACCCTGTCCGGCTCCGCGCAAATGAAGAAGGCGGCGATGAAGAAGGCCCCCGCTGGCCCCGCTCCCGACAAAGCTCTCATGCAGAAGATCTGGGACGGCTGGTCCACACTCGACCCTGCCAACGTAGCCAAGTACTACGCCACCGGCCCGCACACGTTCTTTGACATCGCGCCCCTGAAGTACGGCAGTTGGGACGAGTATGAGAAGGGCATAAAGGGTGTTCTCGCCGGTTACAAGAGTGCGAAGTGTAGCGTGAACGACGATGCCGATATCCATTCCCACGGCGACCTGGTCTGGGCCACCGCCACCATCAAGGAAGAGATGACTGCCAAGACCGGGAAAGTGGAGATGGGCAATTTCCGCTGGACGGTGATCTGGGAGAACGTCGACGGCAAGTGGCTCATCACGCACGAACACGTGTCCGAGCCGATACAGTAGAAACTGCTCCTCTCGTTCTTGTCATCCCGAGAGAAGCGAGGGATCTGGGTTCTCACTAGCGCAACCACTTCTCAGGTACCACTGGCAGAAACCTAGATCCCTCGCTGCGCTTCGGGATGACAGCGAGAAAAAACTCTTTCCTCAGACTTTTCAATACGACTTCCAGAAGAAGTACACCGTCATGCCCGCGCCCACCAGCACAACAAACATCCGGATCCACGACTGCAGCATCTTCTGCGCGTAGTGCGCGCCCAGGTATCCGCCCACGATGCCGCCGCCGATCATCACGATCCCGTGCTTCCAGTACACCGCGCCCGCCACGATGAAAGTCACTACGGCAACTCCGTTGATGACAAACCCCATCACGCTCTTGAGTGCATTCATGGCGTGAATGTCAGTCATACCCAGCGCGGCCAGCATGGCGAGCATCACAATGCCCATGCCACCGCCGAAGTAGCCACCGTAAACGGCAACCGCCAACTGAAACAGCGTCGCCCCGGCCAGCGCCGCTGCGGTGGCCTCATGCTCGATAATGGATTTGCGCCCGCCAGCTAGTGTCTTGCCGAACGCAAAGAGCAAAGTCGCGCCCAGCGTCAGCCACGGCAGCACCCGCATGAACGTGTGGGCCGGAGTCTTCAATAGCAAGAACGCTCCGGCCAGCCCGCCGATCAAACTCGCGGCCAGCAGCGGAATCAGTACGCGACGTGGAACGTCCAGGTGCTTGCGATAGGCGCCTCCGCTGGCCGCGGCCGCGGTCCAAAGTGCGATCGTGTTCGTGGCGTTGGCTGGGATCGGAGGCACGCCCGTGAACAGCAGCGCCGGAAACGAGATGAAGCTGCCCCCTCCCGCGACGGAATTCAGAGCTCCGCCGAGCACTCCGGCGAAAAAAAGGAAGATGGCGGATTCGAGGGTCAAGAAATTAGGTGTATCAGAAACCGCGCCACGCCGCCAACGTGCCTAACCTTTTGTGATCTGCACCGTCTGAAGCTGTGCAGCCACCCACATGACGCGATTCCTTAGCTTGTTCCTTCTGTCACTTGTCTCCGCTCCTTCGCTCTTTTCAGAGCAGTCCACAACGCCGGCAGCGCCGCATCCTTGCGCTGCGGCACAACAAAAACAAATGGACTTCTGGGTCGGCGAGTGGGAGCTAACTTGGCCAGGGCAAAACGGCGGCGAAGTGGGCCACGGCACGAACAGCATTAAGCGCATCCTCGACGGCTGCGTCGTGCAGGAAAGTTTCTCTGCTCAGGGCCCAGCGCCCCTGCGCGGGACCAGCGTCTCCGCCTTCGACGCAAATTCAGGCAAGTGGAAACAGACTTGGGTCGACAACCAAGGCGCCTATCTCGATTTCGTCGGCGAGTTCAAAGACGGCCAGATGATCCTGCAGCGCGAAGCCATCGGGAAGAACGGCGCGAAAACCATGCAGCGCATGGTTTGGAAAAACATTGCCGCCAACGAGTTTGACTGGAGTTGGGAAGCTTCGCAGGATGGCGGCAAGACCTGGCAGGTGCAGTGGCCCATCCACTACAAGCGCAAGAACTGATTCGCCCTTCCTGCACGCGCATCACCTCTGTAATCGCGGGTAACCCGAGTATTCTTGCAGAAACATCCAACCTGCGGCAGCGCGGCGACGCAGACTGATTCATCCGCGGCTTCTGCAATCGTTTTTCCCGGTGAGCGCGTTAGAGAATTGTGTTGGTTCCCGAATTCGCATCGCGGCGGCGCGAAATCACAAAACACACGCCTGATGTTCTTTCCTCAGAATGAATTCGCGGGAGTTGCTTGCTACCGGAAAGACGCACCCAGCGTCCAAGACAGTACGATGACATCGCAACTAAAAGGAACTTCGACAGGGGCGAATGCGTAGTCTGTCAGAGTGGGTGAAGGGCTGGCGCAGAGGTGACGCTGGCCAGATTTGATCCGACATCTTTTGCGGGGTCTGGGGATTCTCTCATGCTCGGTTTGGCGGCCCAGGTGAGAAAACCCCCATCGCGGCAGAGCAAGCTTGTGACTTGTCTGCACAACCCCGGCGGCAGCATTGTAGGCGATTCGTGGGGAAACACAAGTGTTTTCTCGCGCTGGTCGCGAACCGGGCCGCCCCAACCGCTTCCCGACGTGACTTCGGGAAAGAAAAAAGGAGCAGCTATGAAGTTCGCGACAGTTTCAAAGAGTCTGGTCATGGGGTTGGCTTTGCTGCTGGCCTCCAGCGCGTTCGCAGCTACGAAAGCCAGCTTGACCTTGCAGCATCCCACCACCATCAACGGAACCAAGCTCAAAGCCGGCGACTACAAACTCCAGTGGGATGGCAGTGGTCCCAACGTCGAAGTCAGCATCATGCAAGGCAAAACCGTGCTCGCCAAAGTGCCGGCGAAAGTAGTGGACCTGAGCTTACCGGCGCCGAACAACGCAGCCTTGGTGAAGCGCAACGACGATGGGACCAGCACTCTCGCCGGGGCTCGCTTCGAAGGCAAGAAATTCGCTCTCGAGTTGGGTGACGCCAGCGACGGCATGCAGGCAGGGTCCAGCAAGTAAGAGTCGACGCGGATTACAAACTCATGCGGGGAGCACTTGCGTGCTCCCTCTTTTTTCACAGCCGCCATCTAGTTTGGGGACGCCAGCACATCGTCGTAGTAGCTAAGGACAGCACGCTTGGGCTTATCCTTCAAGCCTCTCAAAGCAATCTTCTGATCGAATGTGGCGTTCCCTGAAAGCCGAGCTCTTCCCATGAAGAACATGCCATTCGGAAGCTCCAGGTAGATCGGCACCAGCATGCGGAAACTGTCATTCACGTTCGACTGCGTCATCTTCACACTCATAACCACATCCCCATCCGCTCCCGTGTCGAAGGTTGCGTTCATCTGGTACGAGGGTAGCTGGGTTCCATAGACGTATTCGTTGAAGAACCAGTCCATCCTGTGGTTGCCCTCCATGTCCATCTCCTGGGTCATGTGTTTCTCAACGATGGCCTTGAAATCTTCCGTGGTCGCAGCTTTGCCGCGGTACGTGTTCACGAAATCCTGCATCATCTCCTTGAAGGGCTGGTCGTGAGTGCGGTTGTCCTGCATCATCATGCGAAGCATGTGCAGGACGTACGCGCCCTTCGGGTAGATCAGGCGTCGTGTCGTATCGAATCCGGTGCGGGAGTTGCTGGTGCGATAACCCATGGTCAACGGTCCGGCGTCGATGGCGCGGAAGCCCTGCGCATCGCGCTCCAGCAGCAGTTCGCGCTCGTCATTCCAAAAAGTGATGAACTTCTTCGGGTTCTTCTCGATCATGGTCAGGTAAAGCGAGGCGGACATGTCGGCGAACCCCTCGCTCATCCACTGATCGCGATACGAACTGAACCCGACGGTGTGTCCCCACCATTGGTGTGCTACTTCGTGGGGAGTCACAACTTTCCAGTATCCCCGGTCGCCCCAGTCCATCCCTAGTTGATGGCGCACCGTGGTATCGAAGTAGTAGCAGATCGGAATCCACACCAGCTCCGGCCACGACTGGCCGAAATTGCATGCCGTCTGCTGCGTGAGCTGCAGGTGCTTGAACAAAGAAGGACCAAAATAGTCGCTGTAGAGTTGGACTGCGAGTTCGCCTTCGGCGAGGGCTTTCTTGTTGAGGCCGGTGGTGCCCATCGAGCCCAGAGCCATCTCCGAAGAGTGCGAGCCCATGGTAGGCAGATCATCTCTATTGGCTGCGTGCTGCAGCCCCTGCACCCAGCTGGGCGGCTCCTGATTGGCAAACGATTGCACCACATATTCCGGCTTGTCCAGCTTTCCTTCCTCGACCTTGAAGCGGCCAAAGCTGAACCCCGCCACCGTTTGTGGCGCTTCGCTCTTCCACACGGTTAGGTTCTGCCCACCCTCGTTGCTCTCGCTAACCCGTGC
>JADGNP010000285.1 GCA_017883425.1 Candidatus Sulfotelmatobacter sp.
CGCCCCATCCCCATCCGGCAAAGCCCGCGTCACAATTGGATCAAGTGGGCATTGGTTGCCGGCCTTGTCGTAGCGGCGGCTGGAATCGTGCAAATGTGGCGGGTGCATTCGCAGAACGCGATTAGCTATGAGACAGTGCCGGTGGAACGCGGAGTCATCCAGGCAAGCGTCACGGCCACCGGTACGGTCAACGCCGTGGTCGATGTGCAGGTCGGCAGCCAGGTATCCGGCAATATTAAAGCGCTCTACGCGGACTTCAATACCAAGGTAACAAAAGGCCAGCTCGTCGCCCAGATTGATCCCCAAGTCTTCCAGACGCAGGTCGATCAGGCCCAGGCGGCGCTGGGTTCGGTCCACTCTGCGGTCCTTACGTCCGGGGCGCAGGTGGTGAAGGCGAAGGCAGATCTTGCCGGGACGATCGCGAATGAAAAAGGTGTGGAGTCCGGCATGGCCAAGGACCGCGCCAACGCGCTCAATGCAAAGACCCAGTGGCAACGGCTCGATACTCTTTTCAGCCAGGGAATTGCTTCCCAGCAGGATCACGACTCGGCCAAGGCTGCCCTGGATGCCGCCGAAGCCCAGGTAGCGGCCGACCAGTCCCAGGTTGATGCGTCCAAGCAGACCATCCAGGCGGCGGTAGCTCAGGTCGCCGTGACGCAAGCCCAGTTGGGTTCAACGCAAGCCCAGGAACGCCAGGCACAAGCCACACTCGAACAGGCCAAGATCAGTCTCGGACACACCCAAATCACCGCTCCCGTCGATGGTACGGTGATCGCCCGCCGCATGGATGTCGGCCAGACAGTCGCCGCATCGTTTGCGGCCCCTACCATTTTCGAGATCGCGCAAGACCTGACGAAAATGCAACTCGATACCAGCGTTGACGAGTCCGATATCGGGAACATCAGCGCCGGCCAGAAAGCCACGTTCACGGTGGATGCCTATCCAGGGACCACATTCCACGGCCTGGTGATGAACATCCGCAAGGCGCCCATCAGTGCACAAAACGTGGTCACCTACGATGTCGTGATCGCGGTTTCGAATCCCGATCTCAAACTGTTCCCCGGGATGACGGCCAATGCCCGCATCCTGACGACAAAGCTGGATGACGCGCTCAAAGTGCCGAATGCGGTCCTGCGGGTCCATCCCACAGCGGCGGTGTTGACGCAGGTCGGTCTCCCCTCCACACCCGCCGGTAAGCAGCAGGTTTATGTGCTATCGGGAGGTAAGCTCAAAGCTGTCCCGGTCACGTTTGGGATCTCGGATGGCAAGTCCAGCGCGGTAACAGCAGGGGACTTGAAAGCGGGAGACCTGGTAGTGACGAGATTTACCACCGGTGCAGCCGCAGCGGCGACGACCACCAACTCGGTGCCCGGCGCCAGCGGCGGCCGCCGCGGACCCGGATTCTGAGGAGCGTGTCGAGTGCCACCACTCATCGACGTCCGGGAGCTCACCAAGACTTATCTGCTGGGGGAAGTGATCGTGAACGCCCTGCAGGGAATCACCGTCACCATTGAGCGCGGCACTTTCGTGGCGGTGATGGGCCAGTCCGGTTCGGGCAAATCGACTTTCATGAACCTTTTGGGCTGCCTTGACCGGCCGACTTCAGGCCGTTACCTGCTCGATGGTATTCCGGTCGAGAGCATGGATCGCGACCAGCTTGCCGAGATACGCAACCAGAAAATCGGCTTTATTTTTCAGAATTTCAACCTGCTTCCCCGTATGAACGCGTTGGAGAACGTCGAACTACCATTACTTTATTCGAGTGGTGATGCAACGGATGGAGATGAGCGGGGCCAACGCGCCCTCGCCGCCGTCGGCCTGGCCGACCGGGAAGGCAATTTTCCCACCCAGCTCTCGGGCGGGCAGCAGCAGCGAGTGGCCATTGCGCGAGCGCTGATCAACCGGCCGGAAATTCTTCTGGCCGACGAGCCTACCGGTGCGCTGGACTCCCACAACAGCGCTGAAGTCATGAGCATCTTCCGGGAGCTGAACCGCACTCAGCACATCACCATCGTTCTGGTCACGCACTCGGATGAAATCGCGGCGTACGCCGACCGAATCATCGGCTTTCGCGATGGGCAAATCGTCGGCGATGCGCCCGTCGTCCACCCCCAGAAGGCGAGCGAGGAGCGGGTTGCCCTGCGCGTTCCCGTCGGGGTGGCGCAATGAAACGATTAATGTCATCCATGAAGATCGCTTTCCGGGCCCTGCATATGAACAAGCTCCGCTCCGCGCTCACCATGCTGGGCATCGTGATCGGGGTCGCCTCCGTGATCGCAACTGTGGCCATCGGCTCAGGCGCCACCCAGCGTATTCAGCAGCAGATCGCGAGCATTGGCAGCAACATCATCATCGTTGTGCCGGGGAGCACCAGCAGCTCCGGAGTGCGCTTGGGCAGCGGCAATGCGGTTACGTTATCGGAAACGGATGCCAAGGAACTCGTGGCGCAGTGCCCGGACGTCGCCCTTGCGGCACCCCTGGTGCGAGGTAACGCTCAAGTGGTTAACGGGAACAATAACTGGGCGACGAGCGTCTATGGCGTTACTCCCGATTATCTGACGATCCGCGATCTCTCCGTGGCTGACGGGGCTGAGTTTACGCAGCAGGATATCGATTCGGCGAACAAGGTGGCTGTGCTGGGCAGGACGCCGGCAAATAATCTATTCGGCGACGCAGATCCCATCGGCCAGACGGTCCGGATCAAGAACGTACCATTCACCGTCGTCGGCGTGCTTACCGCCAAAGGCCAGTCGGCCCAGGGACAGGACCAGGACGATGTGATTCTGCTTCCGATTTCCAGCGCCAAGCGGAAAGTGATCGGCAGCAAGCAGGCCAATGCGGACGCCGTGGACACCATCATGATGCAGGCAAAATCCGGCGCCCAGATTCCGGCTGCGCAGGAAGAGGCCCAGGCGCTGCTCCGGCAACGCCATCATCTGCAGCCGTCCGAAGCCGACGACTTCTCGGTCCGTAATTTGGAGGAGCTTTTCGCCGCGCAAGAGGCGTCTGCGAACATCATGTCGATGATGCTCGCGGCCATCGCTTCGGTCTCGTTGGTGGTGGGTGGCATTGGCATTATGAACATCATGCTGATCTCGGTCCGAGAGCGGACGCGCGAGATTGGGCTGCGCCAAGCCCTAGGCGCCAAAACGCGCGATATCCTCAACCAGTTTCTGGTTGAGGCGGTAACGCTGTCGATCGCCGGCGGCATCGTTGGAATCGTGTTCGGGATCGGCGCATCCGCCATCATCTCGCGGCTGGCGGGCTGGGCCACATCCGTCGGCCCGGGCGCGGTAACTCTCGCCGTCTTTTTCTCTGCTCTGGTGGGAATCGGCTTTGGTTATTACCCTGCGAGAAAGGCTGCCTATCTGGACCCGATCGAAGCCTTGCGGTCTGAATAGGCTGGCGCAGTGGAAAGCAACCAACATCCGAAATACCCAGACCTTCGACGAGCCATGGCGTTAAGGCTGCCGCCAGGTAAGTTGCCTCCGCGGCCAAGGAGTAGTCCTCCATCTTAAGACTGTTGCCGGTCGGTTCCTTCGACCGGCCGTTTTCTTTCCTGGTCGGTTGTGCTGATTTGGAACGGCGGAAACACTCAGGAGTGCTGGAGCGACGGACGAGGCGCGGTCAATCCGGCTCAGCATTCAGCGCCGGCAACGATGACAATAGGGAGGCGAAGTCCATCCAAGGAGAGTAAGAAATGAAGATCGCAAGAATTTTCGTGGCAAGCCTCATGGCGGTAGGAGTTTCCGCACTGGCAATGCCGCCTCCGGCGCAGGCGCAGGCGCAACCCAGTTACGGCAACCAGGCGACTCAGCCGCGCACAACGACGGTCCTCGAGCCCATGGACCGG
This sequence comes from Candidatus Sulfotelmatobacter sp., assembly GCA_017883425.1. Classification (GTDB taxonomy): domain Bacteria; phylum Acidobacteriota; class Terriglobia; order Terriglobales; family Acidobacteriaceae; genus Sulfotelmatobacter. Next base: position 3,854 of record JADGNP010000285.1, read on the forward strand.
ACGCCCACGTTCCGGGTGACTGTAATCAGCCGGACGGTTCAGGCGGTGAATTATCGCCATCGCAGCGGAGCGACTACGCTGGGATTCAAGGGCACGGATTTGATGCCCGGAGCCCACGCCCAAGCCAGGGTGGAAAGCAAGAAGGGCTACATTGCAATCGAAGTCGAATTTCATGGACTGGAGAGACCCACTACTTTCGGCAGTGAGTATCTGACCTACATCCTGTGGGCAATTACGCCCGAGGGACGGTCAGTGAACCTGGGCGAAATACTGGTAAGTGGGAAAAGCAGCAAACTGGATGTCACTACGGACCTTCAGGCATTCGCACTCATCGTCACCGCGGAACCTTATTATGCCGTGCGGCGTCCCAGCAACGTGGTCGTGCTCGAAAATGTGGTTCGTGAAGATACCGTGGGAACTACGCAGGCCGTGAATGCCCAGTATGAGCTACTGGAACGGGGTGGCTACATCCCCACGGGCTACAAATTCGACCCGGTGGTTCTGAATGCCAAGTTGCCGTTGGAATTCTTTGAAGCGCGCAATGCGTTGCGCATCGCCCAGTCAGCGGGGGCGGAGAGGTACGCCAGCTCCAGCTACGAGCATGCCGTCCAACTGATGAACCAGGCAGATGGCTACGCTACCCGGAAAGACATCGACAAGAAGTCGCTGATTGGGACCTCGCGCGAAGCGGTGCAGACGGCGGAAGACGCGCGCGAGATTTCGGTCAAGCGCATGGAAGCGGAACGCATCGACGCCGAATCCATGGCGGCAGCCGATCGGGAAGCGAAAGCCAAGGCTCGGACCAGGAGCGCCGAAGCCGATACGGCCGATGCCCTACGCGCACGCGACGAGGCCGAGCGCCAGAAGCGCCAGGCCCAGGCGGATGCTCTCCAGCAGCAACAGGCCGCACAGGCCGAAGCAGAGCGTAATCGCGCCGCGGCCGCAGCTGCCGCCGCCTCAGCGAATGAGCAACTCCAGCAAGCCCAGCGTGAAAAGAAAGAGCTCCGCGCCCAATTGCTGCAACAGTTCAACAGCATCCTCGAGACTCGCGACACCGCTCGCGGGCTGGTCGTTAACATGTCGGACGTCCTCTTCGACACGGGAAAGCACACCCTGCGCCCGTTGGCGCGCGAGAAGCTGGCCAAGATCAGCGGCATCATGCTCGCCTATCCCGGGCTCAAGCTGGGAATTGAGGGCAACACCGACAGCGTTGGTGGCGAGGCTTACAACCAGGGCCTCTCGGAGAGGCGTGCAGAATCCGTCAGAAGCTATCTGGCGGAGCAGGGGATTCCCGGACCCTCGATGACGGCAGTGGGTTTCGGAAAAACCCAACCCGTTGCATCCAATAGCACAGCCGAAGGCCGTCAGCAGAATCGACGTGTCGAGTTAGTTGTATCTGGCGAAGTGATTGGAACCACGATCGGCTCGGAGACAGTGCCCCAAATCCGGTAATCGAAGCGCAACCACGCCTCGGTAATCGCATAGGGAGCCGGCCGCTGGCAAGCCGGCTCTTCGTTTCATTGCTCTTTGTCAAACGCGAGTTGAACCAACAACCGGTCCGCGGTGGTTCGAACACCTGCCACTCGAGAATACGGATCGCGATCCGGACAGTGAGGCACAACTTCCGGGTCCTCCAGGTGTTCATAGATTGAATCAATTGATGGCCCACTCATCTTTATCTCCATTGAGCGTCGCAACGGGCGACGCTGTTAGCCCGGCCGATGCGAATGACGCATATAGCCGTTACGTGAATCCTCAGTGGGTCAAGCTCTTGAACCTGCTGCAGATGAATGTGCGGTATACGCGCTGCACCGGTGCGCGCCTTGAGACGGACGACGGCCGGTGCGTGACCGACTTCCTTTCCGGTTACTGCGTCCACAATACCGGCCACAACCACCCGCACATCGTGGCGGCGATTCAGGACGAACTCCAGCGCAGCGGCCCGGCGATGCTGCAAAGTCATGTCCCGGAATTAGCCGGCCAACTCGCCGAGCAACTATGCCAACGAGCCGGAGGGCGCCTGACCAAGACGTTTTTCTGCAGTTCCGGCAGTGAAGGCATCGAGACGGTGATCAAGTTTACGCGCGCCCACACGGGACGCGCCGGCATCCTGTACGCGAACGGCGCGTTTCACGGTCTGACCTGCGGCGCACTGTCCATGATGGGCGATCCGTTCTGGCGTGACGGATTTGGACCGCTGCTGCCCGAAATGGAAGCGATTCCGTTCAACGATCTCGCCGCACTCGAAACAAAACTTGCCACGCGTCGATTTGCCGCGCTGGTGCTGGAACCAATCCAAGGGGAAGCCGGTGTGTGCGTCCCGGGACAAGACTATTTGGCCGGCGCCCAGGCCCTGTGCCGGAAGTTCGGCACGTTATTCGTGCTCGACGAAGTGCAGACCGGCCTGGGCCGCACGGGTAAGTTCCTGGCATCGCATCACTACGGCGTCGACCCCGACATGGTGGTGCTCGCGAAGGCGCTCAGCGGGGGACTCATTCCGAGCGGCGCCGTGTTGATGTCGGACGCCATCTTCCGTTCGGTTTACAACTCGCTGAAGCGCTCCATTGTTCACACCTCTACCTACAGCGAGAATGCGCTCGCGATGCGGGCGGGTTTGGCGACCCTGGAAGTACTCGATGCTGAGCATCTTGCCGATCGCGCCGGGCAACTCGGCGAAGTACTTCGAAGCCGGCTTCGCACCGAACTTGCAGGTTTCGAGATGGTGCAGGAAGTCCGGGGCATCGGACTACTGTCCGGCATTGTCTTCCAACCGCCCAAGCGACTGAAACTGCGCATGCCGTTCGAGGCATTCCGCGCCATCCATCCCGGCATGTTCGGGCAGATGATCGTGCGGCGTCTGTTCAACGACAAAGGATTTCTTACCCAGATATGTGGCAACAACTTCATGGTGCTGAAGGTATCGCCGCCGCTCGTGGTGGATGAGTCCGAAATCGAGCGATTCGTGTTCGCCGTCCGCGACGTGGTGGAGCTCGCGCACACATCGACCGCGTTCTGGTCCGACGCGCTCGGACTGGCGCGCCGCGCGCTGGACGTAATCTAGGAGAGACGCGTGTCCAGCCGCCACGTCCGCATCAGTATCGTCGCCGCCATGCTCCTGGCCTGGTCTGGGACGGCGGTCGCGCAAGCGAACGCCCCCACGCTGCTCGACGATGGGTACCGCGCTATGTACGACCTGGACTTCGCGCGGGCCCACCAGGCATTTCAGCAGTGGCAGCGATTGCATCCGGAAGATCCGCTGGGCCCCGTTTCGGATGCCGCCGCGTACCTCTTTAGCGAGTTCGATCATCTGCATATCCTCGAACTTGAACTGTTCGCGGACGACACGCACTTTGAGAACC
>JADGNP010000286.1 GCA_017883425.1 Candidatus Sulfotelmatobacter sp.
CAAATTTCAGGCGGCAAGTGGAGCGCCAGCGAGTGTCAGCAAAGAATGATGGCAGTTCAGAAACATCTCGGAACCTTGATGCTCTTGTTGTCTTGTGCCACGGCGCAGAACACCGGCGGGACGGCGACGGTGCAAAGTGTGACGACGGCGCGACAGGGAGCCGATTTGCGCGTGGAAGTTACCCTCAGTGCTCCGGTAAAACCTTCGTTTGAGACGGCATCCAATCCGGACCGAATTCTGCTCGATCTTCCCGATACCACCTGCAACGACGGTATCAAGAGTGTTGCGGTCAATGCGAATGGAGTGCGCGGCGTGCGCACTGGCCAGCACAGCGCCCGTCCTCTCATCACGCGGGTTGTTCTCGATCTCGATCAGGCCCATCCCTACACGGTGAAGACGGAGGGTAACCGGATTGTGGTTACGGTCAGCCCGGTCGAAAATGCGCGCCGCGCCGCGCATGGCGCGCCGGTGGCGGCCACATCGGGCAACCTGATTGGAGTGTTCCGCAGAAAGCGAGACACGGCGGCGCCGATCCCGGAAGACAATTCTGCGGACTTTCCCCCGCCCGCTCCGCCCGCAACACCTGGGGGTCCGGTGTTTGAGCCTCCTTCTAATCATTCTTCGGAGGCCACGCTTCCTTCTGAACGGCCGATGGCTCCAGTCGCGCAGACTCCAGTCGCACAGAGTCCAGTCGCACAGAGTCAACCGGCGGCGGTTTCTCCAGAACACTCTGCGGCAACGACTTCGTTCGAGCAGAAGCAGATTGCCAGCGCCGCGAAGCCGGATGCCGCGGCGGTCGACTCTTCGGCGGCGGCGGTAACCCCATCGAAGAGCGCATCCGTTGCCGCACCAGCTACGGCACTGGCGAGTGCCAAAAATGCCGAATCCGCGGCGCCCGTCCCCAGCACCCCAGCGGTGGCGCCCATCCCTCCCCCAGCGACTTCCACGATGATTGCCCGGTCCGATGATCCGAGCCTGCGCACCGTCTTCAAGGTGAAGTATGTAGCCGAAGGCGTCGCCTATCTCGAAGGCGGGCGCGCGCAAGGCCTGACCGAAGGAATGAAGCTGGAGGTTGAAGAGACGAACTTGCCCGCGACCCAAGGGGACAGCGCCAGCGCCGCCGATCCGCGCGTGGTCGCCGAGTTGGAAGTTACTGGCGTCGCGGAAACGTCGGCCGTCACCGACATTCACACTCCCAAGCGTCCCGTGAAGGCGGGCGACCTGGCCTACCTTTCGAGCAGCGATGCCGAAGCCCTGGTGCAGCAGCGCGCGCTGAGCGCCACGCGGCAGTATCCCGCGGTCATTTCATTCACCGAAGGCGACACGCTTGACGAAGAAGCCCGCGAATTGGTTCCACGCCCTCCCTTGCCCTCGGTGAACCGGGCTCGGGGTCGCATCGGGTTCGATGCCATCGAGACCATCAGCCACGGCACGAGCAGCGTCACCAGTTCGGACGTGGGCGTGGTCTTCCGCGGAGACATCACCCGAATCGGCGGAACGTACTGGAACCTCAGCGGCTACTGGCGCGGACGGCTGACCAAGGAATCGGTGGCCAGCCAGCAGACGCTGCAGAACCTGATTAACCGCACCTACCACTTGAACATGACGTACGACAATCCCAACTCGACGCTGGTCGCGGGATTTGGCCGGCTGTATCTTCCCTGGGCGCCCAGCCTCGATACGATTGACGGCGGCTACTTTGGCAAGAGACTCTCCAAGGGCACAACGCTGGGGATTTTCGGCGGCTCCACGCCCGACCCGTCGTCCTGGGACTATAGTCCCAACCGCGTCATTAGCGGCGCCTTTGTCAATTTCGAAGGCGGCGAGTACGACGGTTTCCACTACAGCAGCACCAGTGGAGCCGGGGTCAGCATGGTGAATTGGGCGGTCGACCGGCCGTTTGTCTTCTTCGAAGATTCGCTCTCCTTCAAGCGCGACATTGCCATCTACGAATCGGCGCAACTGGATGCTCCCAGGGGCAATTCCGTCACTCCGTCCCCGGGTCCCGGGCTGGGGCGCAACTTTTTCACGCTGCGCGTGAACCCGCATCCCCGCGTCGAGTTGGATTTCAACTACAACTATTTTCGCAATATCCCGACGTTTGATCGCAACCTGGTGGGCACCGGACTGCTCGACAAATACCTGTTCCAGGGACTCAGCGCCGGCGCGCGCGTCGAGGTGTTGCGTCAGGTCTGGCTCTCCACCAATCTGGGCCGCAGCAGCGGCACCGGGGATGCCAAGACGTCGCTCAACCAGATGTACGGCATCACGTTTGGGCGCCTTCCGTGGGTGAAGCTGCGCGCCGATGCCCACTACGCCCGGTTCAGCGGTTCGTTCGGCAACGGGTCGTATGAGGCAGTCTCGCTTTCGCGGCAGATGAGCGACCGGCTGCGCCTGGAGGTTTTGATGGGACAGCAGAACTTCGCTTCTACGTTGACGACCAACACTCGCGGCCGCTTCGTCACCGGAACCGTCGAGACCACCCTGGGACCGCACTACTACCTGCAGGGGAGTTTCACCACCAACCGCGGGAACATGAGCTACGACCAGTTCATGTTCTCCATCGGCTACCGCTTCGATTCGAAGAGGAAGGGCGAATGATGTACCGAACACAAATCGTCACGCAATGCGGACGCAACGCCAGCGTCGTAGTTCTTGCAGTGGTCTTTCTGGCGGGGCTGGGCTTCGCGGGCACGGCGTCCGCATCCCCGGAAGCGGAAAGGCTGAACGATCTGCTCACGCGCACCGCCAATCAGACATCGGTGTTCCTCGATCAGTTTTCGGACGTGAAGTGTACCGAGCAGGTGCGGCAGGAAAAGCTGGGTAAGGATGACAAGGTGGAGCTCAAAGAAGACTCGACCTACGACTATCTCGTCATCCTGACCAGTGCGGGAGGCGAGTTGAATCTCTCCGAATCCCGCATCCCTGTGCGGGTGGCGAAGCGGGACCGCAAGAATACTTCCATGCTGCTGAGCAACGGCTTCGCCACGTTGTTTCTGGTGTTTCATCCGTATTACGCGGAAGCGTTCAAGTTCACGCTGGCCGGAGAGGAAGTGGTTGGCGGCCGGATGCTGGAGAAAGTCAGTTTCGAGCATGTTCCCGGGATGAAATCTCCCGCCGCGCTGGCTCTGCGCGGAAGGGAATACCCGCTGGAACTTTCCGGGACAGCATGGATCGATCCGCAGACTGGGACTATCGCGAAGATCGAAGCGGGAATCGCGGACACCCTGCAGGATGTCGGCCTGAAGGCGCTGAGTTCCGAGATTGATTTCGCTCCGGTGCCGTTCTCCGATTCGAAGCAGGTGTACTGGTTCCCGACGCAGGCCCGCGTGGAGGTCGAGACCCCACGACAGCACTGGCGTAACTTGCACCAATTCACGGCATACAAGAAATTCACAGTCAGCACAGAGGAGCAGATCATTCAAAAATGAGTGCGAATGCCACAGCAACCGCCCGCATCGCCAACGTGGCGAAGACCGTGCCCGACGCGGAGAGAGGCCATCGTGTGCGCCTCTATGCCCTCTACGTCTTCGCCATCGCCACGAATCTTGCCATCTTCTTCTACGGTTTCGACTACTACAAGCTGTCGTCCATCGATCGTCCTTTTTCGCCCAAGCATCACCTGCTGCGGCCGAGTGGACCGATTGGCCTTTACCTGGGATTTGTGGGCGTGGCGTTATTCGCAGGAATCTTCCTGTACCCGATCCGCAAGCATTGGGCGTGGCTGGGCACGAAAGGCAGCACCCGGCACTGGCTCGATATTCACGTGCTGATGGGGCTGACGGCGCCGTTCATCGTGGCGTTTCACTCGACTCTGAAATTCCGGGGCATCGCGGGCATGGCTTTCTGGATCATGTTCGCGGTGTCAACCAGCGGAGTGGTCGGGCGCTACCTGTATGCGCAGATTCCGCGCAAGGTGACTACTGCCGAATTATCGATGAAGGAATTGCAGGAGTTGCAGGAGAACCTGGCTCATCAGCTGGCAGCGCAGAATCTCCTTCCGGTAGCAGACCTGCGCGCCCTGTTACGCATGCCCGACGCGAACCGCGTATCCAGGCTCCCCATCGTGGTGGCGCTCATATACATGATGATTCTCGACGTGCTTCGCGTGTTTCGCGTGGCTCGGCTGCGCCGGCATGCGCTCAGCCTGGGTGAGTCTTTCCGCACTCTCGCAGGGTTCCTTCCCACCCGGAATCGCGAGCTCGAAAAAGCGATTCGCGCGGCGGCGGAAGAGGCCGCGCTATCCAAGCGAGTCTTGTTCCTTTCCCGCTCGCAAAAGGTTTTCCACTTCTGGCACGTGGTGCACAAGCCTTTCAGCTACGCTTTCGCCGTGCTGGCGCTGCTGCACATCGGACTGCAGTTCGTTCTGGGGTACTTCTAGCCGCGGACCATGGATACGATCATCACTTACGCGATTGGTGGCCTCATTTGCCTCTTCTTTCTCTTCGGCTATCTCAGGAGCCAGAAGAAGAAGGAGGCCCGTGCGCGTGAAGCGGTTGAAAAAGGCAAACTGTTTTCCGAAGGTCCCAAGGCTCAGCATCCTCATATCGACTCGAACTACTGCATCGGCTGCGGAACTTGCACCAGCGTTTGCCCCGAAGGAGATGTGCTGGCGATGATCGGGGGCAAGGCCGTGATCGTCAACGGACACAAGTGCATTGGCCACGGCCTGTGCGCGGACGCGTGTCCGGTCGGCGCGATCACCATGGTGATGGCCAGTCCCAGCATGGCGGCGGACATGCCTTATCTGACGCCGGAATATGAGACCAGCGTACAGAACCTGTTCATCGTCGGAGAGTTGGGTGGCTTGGCTCTGATCAAGAATGCGGTGAACCAGGGCCGCGATTGCGTGGATACGATTGCCGCCCGGCTCCAGGCGAATGGCGCCGTCCAGCCTGTGCCCGGAGTCCACGATCTTCTGGTGATCGGGGCGGGTCCGGCGGGAATCAGCGCCTCGCTGCGGGCGATTGAGAATAAGCTCAACTACCTCACGATCGAGCGCGACGAGATTGGCGGCACGGTCGCCAAATATCCCCGGCAGAAACTGGTGATGACGAGTCCCGTGGAATTTCCCATGTATGGCAAGTTCAAGAAGATGCAACTTTCCAAAGAGAACCTGCTTGCCTTCTGGGACATGATTCTCAACCGGTCCGACTTCAACGTGTCCACGGGCGAGAAGGTGGAAGACGTCAAGCGGGCCGAAGACGGTATTTTCACCGTCGTCACGGTTACCAATCAGTATCGCGCGCGCGCCGTGATCCTGGCGCTGGGCCGGGCGGGCGAGCCGCGCAAACTCGGGGTCAAAGGCGAGGAATTGCCCAAGGTGATGTACCGCCTCATCGAAGCCGATCACTACATCAACAAGAAGATCCTCGTCATAGGAGGCGGCGACAGCGCGGTGGAGGCCGCCATGGGGCTCGCCTGCCAGACTGGCAACCAGGTGACGGTTTCCTACCGCAGCGAGCGTTTCAGCCGTATCAAAGAGCGGAACGAGAAGCGCATGGAAGACTTCATCCGCTCCGGAAAGCTGCGGGTGTTGTTCAACTCGAATCCAGTTGAGTTCAGGCCGGAATCGGTGGTGCTTGAGGTCAACGGCAGCGCGGAGGAGATTGCGAACGATTTCGTCTGGATCTTTGCCGGGGGCACTCCGCCCAATGCCTTCCTCAAGAAGATTGGCGTGGGCTTCGGAGCGCGCGACTTGACGCTGGAAGCCAGCAAAGAAGCCAAGAGCGCTGCGGCGGAGCGGAAGCAACTTGCCCAGGCGGTTGCTGCGCCGTCTCACTGAAGCGCCCTTCCCTCATCTCCTCGCACGAATCTCACCTGTCGTAGAATTGAGCCCTTGCCTGTCCTCTCGGAACTAGACGGTCTCGTAGTCGTGCTGGTGCGCGCGCGCAATCCTCTGAACATTGGCGCCGCGGCTCGTGCCATGAGTAATTTTGGTGCGCACCGGCTGCGCCTGGTGAATCCCTACGCGGCCGGGTTTCGCGAGGCTCGTTCCGCGGTGGGCGCCTCTGATTTGCTGGAGAAGGCGGAAGAATACAAGACCGTTGCCGAGGCCGTCGCGGACTGCGCCCTGGTCGTGGGGACGACGGCGGTGCGCAATCGTGTATTGCAGCAGCCGGTACGCCAGCTCGACGAACCGGCCGGCAGTGCGATTCGCCAGCAACTTCGGACGGAGCGGGTTGCGCTTTTGTTTGGCTCCGAGAAAATCGGGCTGACGAACAAAGACTTCAGCCACTGTCACTGGTTGCTGAACATCCCGACCAAAGAGCAGAACATCTCCATGAACCTGGGGCAGGCCGTCGCGGTCTGTCTCTACGAAGTGGCGCGGAGCACGCCACTCCAACCGGCTGCGGAGGACGTCAAACCGGCGACAGCGGGAGCAGCCGAGAGAATCACCGAGGGCTTGCTCGAAGCGCTGCGGATCAGCGGCTATGTGAAGCCGGGGACGGACGCCATGTTCGAGAAGAAAGCCCGCCGCCTGATCCTGCGCTTCAACCTGGAAGCCTACGACGCAAAGCTGCTGCTCGGCATGGTGAGGCAGATCGTGTGGAAGTTGCGTCAGGGGACAAAAGGCTAGTACACGTGTTTCGTTCTTGCCGCCCGCACCGAGGGCGAGACGCCTCGGGACAGCCGGCAAGATGCCGGCGCTACCACGCCAACTCTGCCGCAGCAATTACGCCGTCAGGGACTAGCGGGTCACTCGTTCTGGTGAAGCCTGAGTTGAGGTTCGTTTGAAGCGGAACTGGAGGAGCCACGTGCTGGCCGTTGGCTTGCCGTCAACTTCGGGAGGAGAGAACTCCCAGCGCTGTGCCGCTTTCATAGCCAGACCCGCGAAATACCTGCTCGGCCCGGGGGACTTGAATTTCGCGGTTGTTACTTTGCCTGACGGATCCACTTCAACTCGCACGCTGACTTTTATAGTGCCTGTGATTGTATTCCGCGCGCTCTGAGAAACGTCGGGGAGAACCTGGTGGACGACCTCGCCGCCGGAGGCAACAACCTTCTTCGGAGCCGCGGCCGGTTCGCGAACCGGTGGCTTGGGCGCCGGTGCTGGCGCGGTTTCAGGCGGAGTTTGAGGTGCAGGCTGCTCAGTCGTGGCGGTGGCTGGCGCTGGTACGCTTTTTCCACGAGAGATGAAAACGATCAACCCAACCAGCACCGCAGCCACCAGCAATGC
>JADGNP010000287.1 GCA_017883425.1 Candidatus Sulfotelmatobacter sp.
CCTTTGGGAGCGCTGTCGGGCCGAAGCGGTCATTCCGCCGCCACGCGGTGATTAGGCAGCGCAGGAAACCACGTACGAATGCGGTCTGGGTGGCTGGCCCGGACCGCATTTGCTTTTTGGGAGTTTTTCATCGCGCTTGATCTTCGTCTTTTGTTCTCCTACACTGAAATCACGCGCGGGCGGCCCGCGAACTGAGGGCCAACTTTTTTTGGTTTGGCCTGAGTTTTCCATAGGACGCGCGTCGCATTCACAAGGGGTTTGCGGCTAGTGTTCATTCTGCACTTCCGCAAGGGTACCGAGAGAGAAATCATTGGCGACTACCGATTACAGCATCAGCACGCTTCCGGCGAACGTAGAGGCCGAACGCTCGATTCTGGGCGCGATCCTGCTCGACAACTTCGCTTACAACCAGGCCGCCGAGCATCTGCGGATCGAAGACTTCTCGCTCGATTCGCACCGCCGCATCTACTCGCGCATGGTCGATCTGGCGGAGTCGTCGCGGCCCATCGACATGATCACGCTGATCGAGGAACTGGACCGGCACAAGGATCTGCAGCCCATCGGCGACGTGGCCTACGTGTCGAGCCTGGTCGATGGCGTGCCCGACCGGCCCAGCATCGAGCACTACGTCAAGATCGTGCGCGACAAGGCGCTGCTGCGCGGACTGATTTCCGCCGCCAGCACGGCGATTGCGCGGGCATCGGACCAGTCGGACGCGGCCGAAGATGTTCTCAGCGACGCCGAGGCCGCCATCTTCCAGCTCTCGGACAAGCGCATTGGGCGCGGTTTCATGGGAATCCAGGAAATCGTCCGCGAATCATTTGGGTCGGTCGACGCCCTGCTGCAGCGCGGCCAGCGCATCACGGGACTGGCGACGCACTACACCGATCTGGATGAGATGACCAGCGGACTGCAGCGCTCCGATCTGGTGATCATTGCGGCGCGGCCTTCCATGGGCAAGACCGCCTTCGCCATGAACATCGCGGAGAATGCCGCGATTGAAGATCAACAGGTGGTGGGCGTGTTCTCCCTGGAAATGTCGCGCGAGGCGCTGCTGATGCGCTTGCTGTGTTCGCAGGCACGCGTCGACGCCCACAAGATGCGCACCGGATCGCTGTGGCAGGACGACACCAGAAAAGTTGTGCGTGCGATGGAGCAACTGGCACACGCTCCGATCTATATAGATGACACTCCCGGAATTTCTCTGAGCGAGATGCGCGCCAAGGCGCGGCGACTGAAGCAGGCTCAGGGCGGAAGATTGGACCTGATCATCGTCGATTACCTGCAGTTGATGTCGGGCGGGGGCAAGCGCTTCGAGAATCGGACGCAGGAAGTTTCGGCGATCTCGCGCGGGCTGAAGGCGCTGGCCAAGGAACTGAGCGTGCCGGTGATTGCGCTGTCGCAGTTGAGCCGCGCTCCGGAAAGCCGCGGCGGAGATCATCGTCCGCAACTGGCCGACTTGCGCGAGTCGGGATCGATCGAGCAGGATGCCGACCTGGTCATGTTCATCTTCCGCGAAGAAATCTACAAACCGGACGATGCGGAATTGCAGGGCAAGGCCGAGATCATTATTGCCAAGCAACGAAACGGACCAATCGGAAAAGTCAAGATGGCGTTCCTGAAAACTAGCACTCGATTTGAGTCCCGCGCCGACGACGGACCGGGCTCCGACGAGTGATCTCACGCATACAGTAAAACCATTAGAGGCGACTAGGTAAGTCCCTTAGGACCTTGGGCTTGCGGGAGCACGCAGGGGGACGGCTGGCCTGTGGAAAAGCTTGTGGAATTAAGAACCGGGATCGCGATTTCTTTTAGCGAAGACCGATCGGTCGGTTTTGGGAAAGCTCGCCGTCGGTCCTTAAATCCATGAGTAGTAACCAGTTATGCAATTCACCGAACATTAACATGACTGCGGGCCAAGGGCAGCTGGCTTTTTTCCGTTTTTGAGATTTGCACATTCTGGCGTTCTCGTACTTTCGTTTCCGCCCGATTTTAGCGGCTTTCCGACGTCTCGCAGGCCACGGGTTCGCAGCGAAAGTCTGATGGGAACAATCGTTTTCTGTGATGTTGCGGGCAGCCTGTTTTGGGGAGAAACGACCGACTCAGTTGCTGCCTTCGCCAACCTTCAGGACGGCCAGGAATGCTTCCTGAGGGATGTCGACGCGGCCGATGCGCTTCATGCGTTTTTTGCCTTCCTTCTGCTTTTCCAGGAGTTTCCGTTTGCGCGAAATGTCGCCGCCGTAACACTTGGCGATGACGTTCTTGCGGATGGCGTGGACCGTCTCCCGGGCGATGATCTTGGCGCCGATGGAGGCCTGGATCGCCACCTCAAACATCTGACGGGGAATGAGTTCCCGCATTTTGGAAACCAGAAGTTTCCCCCGATCATAGGCGAAGTCACGGTGCACGATGATGGAGAGCGCATCGACGGGCTCGCCGGCAACCAGGATATCGAGCTTCACCATGGGCGATTCCCAATAGTCGGCCAGATGGTAGTCGAGGGAAGCGTAGCCGCGAGAGACGGATTTGAGGCGGTCGTAAAAATCGAGGACGATTTCGTTCAGGGGTAACTCGTAGTGCAACATGACGCGCGAGGAACTGACGTACTCGAAAGTTTTCTGCTTGCCGCGCTTTTCTTCGACGAGCTTCAGGATTCCGCCGACGTATTCTTCATTGGTGAGGATGGTGGCGAGGATCACCGGCTCTTCGACTTTGGCGATTTCGCTGGGATCGAGCCAGCGCGAAGGATTGTCGATTTCGACCATCTCGCCATCCGTCTTGGTGATCTTGTAGCGCACGCCGGGAGCGGTCGTGATCAACTCGAGATTGAATTCGCGTTCGAGGCGTTCCTGGATGATTTCCATGTGGAGCAGGCCCAGGAAGCCGCAGCGGAAGCCGAAGCCGAGGGCGACGGAACTCTCGGGCTCGAAGAAGAAGGACGAGTCGTTGAGCCGCAATTTCTCCAGGGCCTCGCGCAGTTGGGTGTGCTCGTGGGCGTCGACCGTGTAGAGCCCGGCAAAGACCATGGGCTTGATTTCCTCAAAGCCGGGCAGAGCCTCGATGGCGGGATTGGCGTCGTCGGTAATGGTGTCGCCGATTTTTGTGTCGGCGACATTCTTGATGTTAGCGATGAGGAAGCCGACTTCGCCGGCCACCAGTTGGTCGATCTCCACCGGCTTGGGCGTGAGCACGCCGAGAGTCTCCGCGTCGAAGGTGGTTCCGTTCCACCAGAGTCGGATTCTTTGCCCCTTGCGCAGAGTGCCTTGAAACACGCGAGTGAGCACGACGACGCCGCGGTAAGCATCGAACCAGGAGTCGAAAACCAGCGCCTGGAGCCGGTTGTCCGGGGAGCCCTTGGGCGGAGGCACGCGCTTCACAATCGCTTCCAGCACGTCGGGAACGCCTTGGCCGGTCTTGGCGCTGATCAGGACGGCGTCGGAGGCGTCGAGGCCGACCGCGCCTTCAATCATCTCTTTGGTGCGCGGGATGTCGGCACTTTGCAGATCGATCTTGTTGATGACGGGAATGATTTCGAGCCCGTGATTGATGGCGAGATACGAGTTGGCCAGCGTCTGCGCTTCGACTCCCTGCGACGCATCGACGACGAGCAAGGCTCCCTCGCACGATGCCAGAGAGCGCGAGACTTCGTAGGAAAAGTCCACGTGGCCGGGGGTGTCGATCAGGTTGAGCTGGTAGGTCTGACCGTCGTGCGCGGTGTACGCCATACGGACGGCGTGAGCCTTGATGGTGATGCCGCGCTCGCGCTCCAGGTCCATGGAGTCGAGCACCTGGGCCTGCATTTCGCGCGCGGTGAGCGATCCGGTCAGCTCCAGCAGGCGGTCGGCCAGCGTGGATTTGCCGTGGTCGATATGCGCGATGATCGCGAAGTTGCGGATGAAGGCGGCGTCCATAGGCGGGTGGCTAACCCTTGATTCTAACAGGCAGGTCTGACGCGGTGCGTCGGTAGCGTTGCGTTCAAAACAGGTTAACGGCCGAGGTTTGCAGCGGCTGAAGCCTGCATCCCACTTCAGGCCCGCTACACCATGCCTGAAACAGGTTGCTGAAAAACTTGGTATCGATGCCTCAGGGGCTGAAGTGTGTGCGTGAGAGCCTGTGCCGTCCCTCCGAAGTCTGTGTCATAGCTATTCTGTCGCCCCTCCGGGGCTTGCGCATTTACCACTTGTCCACCCACGGCTTGCGCCGTGGGCTGCATTCTTCCGCCGCTTCGCGGCTTGGATTGCGTCGCGTCTTCCAGTCTTTCAGACGCGATCGAGCTACGACACAAACTCCTCCGGGACTCAGGTGCATTTTCCACTTCGCCCGGCACTTCCATGCCGGGCTATCACATGCCGCTGCTTCGCGGCTGGAGTTTGGCAGATCTCGTTCCACCGCTCTCCCAGAGATTCAGCTGGGTGTGGTTCGCAGCTTGGAGGGTGGCGGCGCCAATCCCATGTCTCGCAAAAACAGCGAGAGATGGGAAGGCCAATACCCCGGGGCACCCGGCAGCGGCTGAAGCCTGAATCCCACTTCAGGCCCGCTACGGCATGCCTGAAAGGCATGCCCTGATACGAAACTCATTCCACGCGCGTCTCCCATGGCGTGCCGCCTTTCAGGCTGCATCAGCGGCGCTGGTCGATCCTTGCCAGGCTCACGTTCCTGATTTACTCTCGTCAACCGGAGCCGAGACAATGATTCGAGCAAACATAGCGCTGACCCTGATCGTGGGGGCGGCTCTCTCCTTCTTGATCTGGAAGAATCTTCCGACGGCCTGGACTGGGATGCAAACTGCGGGAGTCTGCCTGCTCGCGGCGGGCTTTATCCTGTGGACGATCGCGCGCTTCCAACTCGGCAGTTCACTGACTGTCTCCGCGCAGGCGAAACAGCTGGTCAGTCGAGGACTCTATTCGAGGATCCGCAATCCCATCTATGTGTTCGGTTCGTGCGTGATAGCCGGTCTGATCCTGGTGCTGGGGCGGCCCGTGTGGTTGCTGGTTTTTCTGGCCGCTATACCGCTGCAGATTTGGCGTGCGCGGAAGGAATCCCAGGTACTCGAGGCAAAGTTTGGAGAAGAGTATCGCAAGTACCGCGCGGCCACTTGGTTTTGAGAGTGGGGGGAAGCGTTTCTACGAGCTTTTCAGCGCACAAACGTTGCAGTTCGAGAGAGGGAATTGTGCCGTCCCTGCGGGACTGGTTCCGTTTTTGGCTGCCTACCCAGGACTTACGTCCTGGGCTAATATGTGTCGCCGCTCCGCGGCTGGAATTTGACGGGTTCTGCTCAACTGTCTTCCCGAAATCTTTGTTCTTGTCATTGTTCTCGTCATTCCGCGCAACTCGAACTCACGGGGCTTTCTTACTAACCTAAACATGAAAGCAAAAGTTCCAGTCTCGCGAATGCTTATGGAGGCATCATGCGGAGTGCTCTAACCCTCATTCTGGTCGGTTGCTGCTCGATCGCCGCAGCGCAGAGCTTATCCCCCGAAGTTCGCAAATTCGTGAAGACCGACGCAGCGGTGGTCGCCTTGACCCACGTGCGCGTCATCGATGGAACGGGCGCGGCGGCGCGCGAGGATCAGACAGTCATTCTCAACAAAGGGAAGATTGAGTCGGTGGGAGAGGCTTCCGCGGCGAACGTTCCGAAAGATGCGCAGGTGCTCGACCTGCATGGGTACAGCGTGATCCCAGGCCTCGTGGGAATGCACGATCACATCTTTTATCCCATGGGGAATGGAATTTTCGGGGAGATGGCGTTCAGTTTTCCACGACTGTACTTGGCTGGCGGTGTGACTACGATTCGCACTACAGGGTCGCTCGAACCTTACACCGATCTTGAACTTAAGAAAGAGATTGACTCCGGTCAAACGCCGGGACCCAAGATCCACGTCACGGGGCCGTATCTTGAGGGAAAGGGTTCGTGGGCGATTCAGATGCACCAACTCACCGGGCCCGACGACGCGACCCGCACGGTGAACTTCTGGCTCGACCAGGGCGTCGACAATTTCAAAGCTTACATGTTCATTACCCGGGCCGAGCTGGGCGCCGCGATCGAAGCAGCCCACAAGCGCGGCGCCAAGGTCACTGGACACTTGTGTGCCGTCGGCTTTCGGGAGGCCGCGGACCTGGGCATTGACGATCTGGAGCACGGGTTGTTCGTGGATACGGAATTCATCCCCGGGAAGAAACCCGATGAGTGCCCGGAAAAGTCAGAAGACCCGGTGCTGATGTCGAAGCTGGACGCGAATGCGGGGCCGCTCCACGACATGATTCTGTACCTGGTGCAGCATCACGTCGCGGTGACCTCAACGCTTCCGGTTTTTGAGATGGGCAGCTTCCCGGGGCGGCCAACCCTCCAGAAGCGTGTGCTGGACGCGTTGTCGCCGGATGCGCGCAGCGCGCTGCTGGGGAACCGAGTTCGCTCCAGCGATGCCGGTTTTCTGCGCCAGCGGTACGGGAGCGAAGTCTCGCCCTGGCCCGCAGCTTTCAAGAAAGAACTGGAATTTGAGTACGCTTTCTACAAGGCTGGGGGATTGCTGCTGGCGGGGCTGGACCCGACGGGGATGGGTGGCGTGATCGCGGGCTTCGGCGACCAGCGCGAAGTCGAATTGCTGGTGGAAGCGGGGTTCACTCCACTGGAAGCGATCCACATTGCGACCTCCAATGGCGCGCAATATCTGGGTGAGTTGGACCGGATCGGTACGATCGCACCGGGCAAGCAAGCCGACCTGGTTGTGATCAGGGGCGACCCATCGAAGAAGATCGAAGATATCGAGAATGTGGAAACGGTTTTCAAAGACGGCATCGGTTATGACTCGGCCAAACTGATCGAATCGGTGCGGGGTGTAGTGGGCAGCAGATAGTGCAGTTGCCAGTTGCCGGTTGTCGGTTGCCAGTAGAATCAACATCGCATGCTCGTTCTCGCCTCTGCTTCGCCGCGCCGCCAGGAACTTCTGCGCAACGCGGGCATTTCGTTCACCGTGCAGCCGGCGGATGTCGACGAGACTCCGCTGGCGGGGGAGCCGCCGCGCGAGTGTGCGGAGCGGTTGGCGCGCGAGAAGGCGCTCGCGGTCTGGCGGACGCGGCCGCAGGATCGGGTGCTGGGAGCGGATACGATTGTCGTGGTCGATGAGACCATCCTCGGGAAGCCGGTCGACGCCG
>JADGNP010000288.1 GCA_017883425.1 Candidatus Sulfotelmatobacter sp.
GAGACTCCTCGTCAGATTCCCCTACCAAACCAGGGAATGCTGTGGACCCGACGGGATTCGAACCCGCACCTTCGCGCTTGACAGGCTGATATGCTGCCAGTTACACCACGGGCCCTGAGACAAGGCTACGGTCGTGCGCGTGTTCCTGCCAGCTTCCGCCGCGCATATTTCGAATGCGTGTTCCGATTCGGGAAAGCGCCGTCCGCCGATCTTTATTTTTCGCTTGCCGCCGCTTCCACTCCCGCCAGCATCTTGTCCAACTCCGCCCGTGATAAATAACGCCCGTTGACAACCACCGCCGCGATCTTCTGCGTGTTGCGGATGTCGTCGAGAGGATTGGCGTCAAGCAGCACCATGTCGGCAAGTTTTCCCTTTTCGATGGTCCCCAGCCGGTCGTCCATGCCAAGAAACTTGGCTGGATTCAGGGTCGCGGTTTGCAGCGCCTCCATCGGAGTGAACCCTGCGGCCACGAATCTTTGCAACTCCTCGTGCAGGCTGAAGCCGGGGAAAACGTAGACTCCGGGCGGCGTGTCCGTTCCCGCGAGAAATGGAATCCCGGCACGGTGCATCGCATTCACAACTTCCAACTCTTTTTCCACGAAGCGCTTCCTCGTGGCAAGGTCATCCGTGTTGAACTCGTGGACAATCTGCTCGGTGAATCGCTTCCACGTCACATCCTTCCAGTACGCGGGCACGTACTTGGCGCGGGTATCGTGGACAAAGTCGGTCTGGTCAATCAAGTTGCCGCCGCGCTCCCAAACCAGCGTGGGGCACTGCCAGGTGTGATTCTTCGCCAGCAGGGCGAAGAGCGCCGCCGCACGCTTGGGATCGTAGGTCGAAAGGAATTGGCCCTGGGTCTTCGGTCCTTTCAGAAATTCGTCTTCGAGCGGAGAACTGCCTTCAAAGACTCCGATCAGGTGCTCAAAACTCTTCTGCCCCGCGTTCGAAGCTTCGGAGGCGCGCACGGAATCGGGCACGTGGCCGACGAAAGGAATCCCCTGCTTGCGTGCTTCCTCGGCGATCGCGAAGACTGCTTCGCGCGGAATCAAAGACTGCAACTTGATGAAGTCCGCACCGCGCCGCTTCACGTCATCAACCGCGCGCCGGCCGTCGTCAGGAGTCTTGATCGCAATCGAACTGGGAAAGCGCGGCTGCGGGCCATCGAGCATCGGCCCGGAGATCACCATGCGTGGACCGATCAAAGTCCCGGCAGCGATCTCCTTGCGCCACTGCTGCAGCACCTCCAGCTCGCCGCCCATGTCGCGCACACCGGTGACGCCGTTGGCGATGAACAGCGGCAGCGTGACTTCCTTCCCGCGCGGGAACCAGTCTCCAAAGACCATGTGGACATGCATGTCCCAGAGTCCGGGGATGAGGAATTTCCCGCTGCCATCCACATGGACTCCGAGCAGTTTTCCGCCTATGCCTCCCGCGGAGTTGCCGACTTCTTCGATTCTTCCGTCGCGCACAATGACGGTGCGATGCGCCTGCGCCGGCGCGCCGGTCGCGTCGATTACGGTGACATCATGGATGATCAAAACGGAAGGCGAGGACGATTGCGCGGAACAAAGCGCGCCCAGGCCAACGAGGAGTATCCAGACCAGTCGTATCATGGGGAGGAATCTTAGGACTATCGGCCGCGTTCGTCAAAAAAGAGCGCACTCTTCTAATGCCGGGTAGTGCGTACGTGTGTGCGGGAGAACCTGCGTCGTCCCCGGAATCGGTGTCGTAACTATTCTCTCGCCCCTCCGGGGCTTGCTTATGTTCCACTTTTGCTACCCACAGCTTGCGCCGCGGGCTGCATTCTTTCGCCGCTCCGCGGCTGGCTTCGACTGCTTTCCGGTGCGCCTCGAAGTTCAGACCTCCATGCTTCTCGTGACTTCCCAGCTTTCGCAAAGGACGCGAGAAACGGGGCACCCGGCATTCGTTTCAGGAAGAGTTGGTCGCGCTCCTCAAGAACAACGTAGCGGGAATGTGAGCGGTTTGGAACAGACAGGCAGATTCTTGCCGAGTAAGGTGGTGTTGTTGTTTCACTTGGATGCTCCAAATTCTCCAGCCGGGGCCCTGAACGCGCACGAAATCGACAGAGAAATCGGAAGCACAATCAAACCCAAGCGGAATTCAGACCGCCGCAAGGCGAGACTTCTCGGAGGATTCCATGAAGAAAGCATTCCTGCTGATCGTTGTACCGGCACTGCTGGTCGCGCTGGGGTTTGCACAGACTCCCGCGGCGAGCGGCAATACAGACCAAATCAACATTAAAGGTTGCCTGGCTGGCTCGGACGGCAACTACACCGTTGCGGAAGACAACACCGGCAAGATTTTCAAGATCACTACCAGCAGTGCCGATCTCAAGGCGCATCTGGGCCATGACGTAAACCTCACTGGGCACAAGGCAGGTACCGCTGAGAACAGCCTTGCCGTTACGGGACTGAACATGATCTCCGACCACTGCACTGCCGCCGCGGCTGCACCCGCTGCTGGTGTCAGCGCGCCTGCGGAGACGGTCAGCACACCTCCTGCCGCCGCTGCTGCACCGGCCGCGGTTGCACCCGCTGCGACTGTCAGCACTCCTGCCGAGACTGCCAGCACGCCTCCTGCGGCCACTGTACCTGCCGCCAGCACACCCGCTGCCGCCGCTGCTGCACCTGCCGCCGCTGCACCTGCTGCGACTGTCAGCTCGCCTCCGGAGACGGTTATCGAACGTCCTATTCCCGCAGAACCTGCTGCAGCACCTGCAGTTGCACCCGCTGCGACTGTGAGCACGCCTCCGGAAACGATCAGCACACCTCCTGCTGCCGCCGCTGCACCGGCTGCGACTGTCAGCACGCCTGTGGAGACTGCCAGCGCACCCGCTGCGGCCGCCGCTGTTCACCGAACGCCGCCGTCAACTCGACCGCGGAAACCGGCAGCAAAGCCTGCTGCCGCGCCTGCACCGGCTGAGCCTGTCAAAACACCTGTCGCGGACGCGGCTGTACCCGTCGCGCCTGTCGGGCCGCCTGCGGAGACTGCCAGTACCCCGGCTGCACCGGCTGCAGCTACTACGACGGCTTCTACAAGCCAGTCCACATGGATGTTGGTTTCTATTGTCGTGGTGGTGCTCATCGTAATAGGCGGAGGCGTACCTCTTTACAACCGTTGGAAAAAACGAAGACTCTTGGAGCAGACGAGAGGCCAAAATCTCTCTTTTACCAAGGACGCGAAATCCGACCCGGGCAAGAGCGACTCGACCGGAGGGCATAGAGCTGCCTAGGCTGAATACGGAGTAACGGTTCTCAAACTTTGGTCGCCGGCAGCAACTTGCTGCCGGCGATCTCTTTTCTGCTCAACGGTATCCGACGGGTCGTGGAATCGGTCGCAGCCCCAGCAACTCGCCGACCTGGCGGCGTTGCATTTTCCACAGCAGATTAAGCAACCAATGTGACATCCAACCTTGCCTTCAACCGCCCAATCGTCTGATCATGGGCGCAGCGAAGAGGCGGAGGCACGGGATGGTGGCATCCTCTAAGTACTTATTCGGCAATATTTTAGATGTAACTCCTTGTGGGTCAATATTTTGCAAGGAACCGGCCATACCTCCTTCCCGCAACTCCGCAGAAACAAAGATTTTAGCTGGATTGGCGAAAAAAAATTGCGCTATGGGCTCCGCTTAACCCCCATGTTGTCAATATTTTGCCCGCAAAATATTGAGCCCGTTGGACTTCTTATCGATTTTCCGCGAACTCGATGATTGCAATAGGCCGAGGGGGAGGGGGAGGGTCCATTTCCGAGCAGACTACCGGTAGTCGCGGGCGGGAGCGCCCGCGCCACATTGGTTCGACTGAACGTAGAATCGAACCATGACTCTGGGGAACTCTGAGGGGTATCGACTCGGGATTCGACACTTTAATGCGCGCGAGTTTTATGACGCGCATGAAGTTTGGGAAGACGTGTGGCGGGAATCGGACGGGATGGAGAAGAGATTTCTGCAGGGGCTGATTCAGGCGGCGGTGGCGCTGCATCATCATTCGACAGGGAATGTCGTGGGCGCATGCTCGCTGATGGAGCGGGCGCGCGGGAATCTGGCGGAGTGTCCGGAGGAGTTTGCGGGAATCCGGGTGGGGGCGCTGCGGGTGGCGCTAGGGGAGTGGCGGGCGGCGCTGGTGGGCGGGGCGGAGGCGCCGGGACATCCGGTGATTGTGGTGATGGAGTAGGTGGTCGAGCTTCGTATAGTCGAGCTTCGCTCGACGGACAGCCGGGGGCGGCTGTCCCCACATGAACCTCACTCCCTCTTTACTATTCTCTAGCGAAATTCCAGCGTAACGAATCTGGCGTCGTGGTGGCCGATGTTGGTAATGGTGTGGGAGTAGCCGCCGGGAAGCCACTTGGCGTCTCCAGATTTGAAGTGGCCGGGCATGGGGCCCTGGCCTTCGACGTCGCTGCGGATGTCGAGATCGCTGACGGCGACCAGGAGATGCGGGCCGGCGTGGTGGTGGAGGGGGATCATGCCTCCGGGTTGAAGCTCGAATTCGGAGACGCGAACGCCGTCTTTGACGAAGAGGATTTCTCTGGTGCCGCCGTGGAGGATGTCGAGGCCGCGGTCGTCGTCGGGGTGTGCGGGATCCCAGTGGGCGGGAGAGTGGCGGAGTTTGTCGTCCTGCAGCAGTTCGATGTTGAGGATGTGGAAGGGCTGGTCGGAAAGATTGCGGGCGAGGTGGGCGAAGGCGCCGGGGAGGAATCCGGTCTGGCCGTCTTGCAACCTGACGGTGACTGGATCTTTGCCTTTGACGGCGTTGACGACCTCAGACGCGCCGAGCGTGACGTAGATGTAGTCGTGGCGATGCCAGTGCATTAGAGTCTCGGCGTGCGGCGGGACGTCGACGTTGAAGACGCGGACTTGATCGTTGGCGAAGGCGAGGTGGTGGTGAGGCTCGGCGGTGATTTCGACTTCTGGGGCGGCTTGCGCGGCTAGGAAGGCGGTCAGGAACAGGAAGAGGACGGAGCGATTCATGGGCGGGATTGTAGCATCGCGCGAGAAGCGGGCGGGATTGAAGGAATGAGCTGAGGATTTGTTAGGTGATAGGACCCGTCGAGCTGCGCTCGACGGACAGCCGAGGGCGGCTGTCCCCACATGAATCCTCTCTGTGTGAAGAACTGGATCAGGCTGCGATCCAATTCAAGAACAACACCAACAGCAAGAGCGGCGGACAGGAGTGTCCGCCCCACACGAGCTTAGAGGGCGAAGTAGGTTTTCTTGTGGAGCCAGCTGTTTTCGTCGCCGATGACTACGTGGTCGGGCCATCCGGGAAGCGTGTTGATCAGAAGGCGGAGGCCGGTGACGTCTTTGGGGAGATTGAATTCCAGTTGCGTGGTGTAGGAGTCGGCGGGCTTGAGGGGCGTTAGCAGCGGGGCGCCTGCGGTAGAGATGGGAGCGTATTCGTGGCCGGCGCTGTCGACCAGGCGCACTTCGCGCGGCGAGGGAGTAAGGGGGGCATCTTTCGGCCGGCTGGGGGACGTGGTGGTTTCGTCGAAGCGGGTGCGGAGTGTGATGACGAAGCGGCCGTCGGGTTGTGTCTTCGCGTCGACGACGGAGTAGGCGAGGTGGCAGTCGATCTCGCAGAAGTACTTTTCCTGTCCGTGGGCGAGGACCGTTTCATGGCTGCCGGCGGAGAATCCGAACAGGAGAGCGAAGTAGACGACGGCGCCGGCCGCGATCGCGAAGGTGGCGATGCGGGCGAACTTGGGCTTGCGGGCGACCCAGAAGATGAGGGCGGAAGCCAGGGCGAGGAAGAGGCCGCCGCACGCGGCGAGGAATCCTAGCACGGCGAGCGGGGCGGGGAAATTCATGTTGCTGGCGATGTGAGCGTTCCACATGGTCATTTCTCCTTTGGCAGAGTACTCTGCATTACAAAGTCTACGAACCAAACAGCCGCCTGCGCTCACGGCGAAAACCCAGGTCCCTCACTTCGCTCGGGATGACAAGCGGAGGGCGATGCGGAGCACGGGGTCAGCCTTCTTCGCGGGTGACGCGAATCCATTCCTCCATCTGATCGAGATACTCGGATAAGGCGCGGCGGCCGGTCGCGGTGAGGCGATATTCGGTGCGGGGGACGCGTCCTTCGAAGAACTTCACGCAGGAAATGTACTGGGCTTCTTCGAGCTTGCGGGCGTGCACGCTGAGGTTGCCGTCGGTGGTCTTGAGCACGCGCTTGAGGTCGTTGAAGCTGAGCGAATCGTTGGTGGCGAGGGCGCTGACGATGCCGAGGCGGATGCGCTCGTGAATCAGGCGATCGAGTTCGGGGAGTTCGGGGGCGCGGGGCGAATGCTCGCGAGCTTGCTCACGAAGCTTCTCCCGAACCTTCTGGCGAACCCCGGGCTCGGGCTTGGCGGGCTTGCGGTGGGATGGATGCGGTCTAGCCACCGTGCCTCCTGGCGATGAGGAATCCGAAGACGATGTGAAGGCCGCCGAAGCCAGCGGCGAGAAACCAGTTGCCCCAGGCTGCGGGTCCGAGGACGGCGAGGCCGCCGAGGAGCATAAAGCAGAGGCCCATGACAGGAACGATTTGGACGGAGAACGCGCCTCCGGTCATGATGCCGGCGCCGTAGAGCAGGAGCCAGGTGGCGGGCAGTGCGGACTGCAGGCCGGCGCGGAACAGGAGAAATGTGAGGAAGGCTCCCGCAACGAGGGGCGGTGCGAGTCCGAGGGCGACTTTGCGGGCAGGGCCGGAAAATAAGGGCAGGCCGCGGCGGTTCGCTTTCCAGGTGCAGGCGAGCAATCCGATGGCGGCCGCGAGAAGGCCTTCTGCCAGCCAGACGCGCAGCCAGGCGAATGAGGAGACTTGGCGGGCAGCGAGCCCGGCGGCGGCAATGGCGGTAACGCCGAGAAGAACCTGTCCCCAGCCGGAGACAGCGGTGAAGGCAGCGGAGCGCTCCATGGTGTCGCGAATGAAGCGGAGGTCTTCGAAGACTTCGGGGGCGGTGCGCGACGGCGCAGGCGGGGCGGAACTGGGCTCGGCGGAACGATGAAAACGCCGGAGGCGATGCGGCCGCGGGTCGAACATGAGGATAGAGTAACGGGGGCGGACGGAGAGTGTCAAGTACTTTGTGATGCAAAGGTAAAACCGGTTCGTGGATTAATGATCAGGAACGAAAATCAAAATCCCC
>JADGNP010000289.1 GCA_017883425.1 Candidatus Sulfotelmatobacter sp.
CCGAGCTGTCGTCCGGCCAGTTTCAAATGATGGTGCAGACAACGGGCACTATTTTTGTGAAAGGTAGACCAGAATGTCCAGCTGGGTTGCTGGCAGCTGGAGTTTCATTACTCAGGTCGAGCTTCTTTTCAGGCACGCCTTGGACTCTAGGGCGGGGCGTTGAACACTACTTGCCGTACGCTCTGATCCGCCCGGTTCTAGATAAGCAGATTGTTTCCATTGTCCATTTCATCCTGTAGAAAAGCCTTCGTTACGAATTCCGGACGCCGCCAAGTAGAATGAAGACGATCTGCACGGGGCAGCCCTCTGTCGGCGCATCCGGTTTTTGCAGTTTTGGAACTGAATCCCGGCCTTCGCACCTTTTGTGAACAAAAGATAGTCGACGACGAGAATCTAAGGCCAAACCGTTGTTCCACATCGAAAGATAGGCCTCATCGAACGAGCCGGCAGAGTCGACAAACGTTGCCGCTATCGTTTCTCCGAATCCGTGTCCCTCTGAACTGAAGCCGTTTCGCGCCGAGACTCGGCGCACCCTTGGCTGCGTCAGGTGGGAACGCCCAGCTTAGGCAGAAGCCATCGCGTCAAGAGTACGTAGACGACAACAAACCCGACCGCCCAAATCCAATTAGGCATGTTTCCTCTCACCTTCTTTGTCCATTCCAAGTTTACGCAGGAACGTCATCATTGGACACCAGTTTGTGAATCCTGACTGCAATAGATTCAGGCCAACAAACGCGGTGAACAAGTACCAGTACGGGTTTACCCAGTGTCCAAGCCCTAGGGAGATTAAGATGAAAGCTCCTGCTATCAGTCGAAGACTGCGTTCTACCGTCATACGAATACCTCCTTCGCGGTTTCTGTTGAGTTCGTGGTTCCGGGGTTGATGGTGCGTTTCTGAGCCATGTAATAGAGGACCGGCACGGCCATGCGCGACAACACGGTCGACGCCACCTCACCCGCCATTAGCGACAGAGCCAGTCCTTGAAAAATCGGGTCGAATAGAATCACACTCGCTCCCACAACGACCGCCGCAGCCGTGAGCAGCATTGGGCGAAAGCGAACGGCTCCGGCATCCACCACGGCGTCCTCCAGAGCCATCCCTTGCGATCGTCGCAGTTCAATGAAATCCACGAGAATAATGGAATTTCGCACGATGATGCCGGCGCCAGCGATGAAGCCGATCATCGAAGTGGCGGTGAAGAACGCGCCGACGAGAGCGTGGGCCGGCAGAATGCCAACGAGCGTGAGCGGAATCGGGGCCATGATGACCAGGGGTGTCTTGAACGACCCAAACCATCCCACCACCAGCACGTAGATGAGAACCAGCACGGCAGCGAATGCCAAGCCGAGATCGCGAAAGACCTCCACCGTGACGTGCCATTCCCCGTCCCACTTCATCGAGAAGCGGTCCGTACGCTCGGGGAGGGTCGTTCCCTTGTACTGCTTTACCCCATAACCAGCGGGCAGTTTGATTTGATTGATGGCCTCGCTCATTTTCAGGATGGAGTAGACCGGGCTCTCTTCTTGCCCTGCCAAGTCGCCGGTGACGTAGACGACAGGCTGCAGGTTCTTGCGATAAACGGTCGTGTCAATCGTGGTCTGCTGTAGCTTCGTAACTTCTTGCAGGGAAACCCCGCTGCCGGAAGGTGTTGGAAGTTCGAGATTGGCGAGATCCAGAATGCTGGAACGGTCCGCACGCGCCAGCCGAACCTCAATGGGCACGTCTTCCCGCGCCTGCGCGTCGTGCAGCAAACCGACTGTCGTCCCGCTCAATCCCACCTGGAGCGTGCGGGTTACTTCGGCAGGGGAGATTCCGTGTAGCGCAGCTTTCTCCAGGTCGACCGTCAGGTTGTACTTGGTCTGCGCGTCCTCTACGTACCAGTCCACATCCACTACTCCGGGTGTCTGCTGGAAGATCTTCTTGATCTGACCTGCCAATTCGATCTGACCCTTGTAGTCCGGTCCATAGACCTCCGCGACCAGGGTCTGGAGGACGGGCGGGCCGGGCGGAACTTCGGCAACTTTAATGCGGGCTCCGAAGGGCTCGGCGATTCGGTCTAACTCGGGTCGAAAGCGGCGCGCGATTTCGTGACTCTGCGCCTTCCGGTCGTGCCGTGAGAGCAGGTTGACTTGAATATCAGCCTGGTTGGATTGACGGCGCAGGAAATAATGCCTCACTAGACCGTTAAAGTTGTAGGGGCCGGAAGTGCCCGCGTAAATTTCGTAGTTTGTGACTTCCGGCTGCTGGCCGAGATAACGCCCCAGCGCCTGTGCGACGCGGGTCGTTTGCTCGAGCGGCGTCCCATCGGGCATGTCGATCATGATCTGAAACTCGCTCTTGTTGTCGAAGGGGAGCATCTTCACGCGTACCCACTTCAGCGGGACGAAGGCGACTGCCACGAGCAGGAGCACGACCACTCCGCCGAAGAACATCCAGCGGCGCCGCTCGTTCAGGATCAGCGGGTACATCAGGCGTCGATAGAAGCGCGTGGTCCATCCTTCCGTTTCATGCTGGGTGTGGGAACCTTCTCCTGCATAGTTCCGCAGCAGTCTGAGCGCAGCCCAAGGCGAGACCACGAAGGCCACCAGCAGCGAAAACACCATCGCTGCCGAAGCTCCCACGGGGATGGGGCGCATGTACGGCCCCATCAAGCCGCGCACAAACGCCATGGGCAGAATGGCCGCAATGACGGCAAATGTCGCGAGGATCGTGGGATTGCCAACCTCGTCCACCGCCTCGACGGCAACGTCCGACAGCGAGCGGCCTCGACTTCCGGGCAACCGGAAATGCCGCACGATGTTCTCGACGACAACAATGGCGTCGTCTACCAGAATGCCGATCGAGAAAATCAGTGCGAACAGAGTGACGCGGTTCAGCGTGTAGCCGTAGAAGTAAAAGATGAATAGCGTGAGGGCCAGCGTAACTGGTACCGCCAACAGAACGACGCCGGATTCGCGCCAGCCTAACACCAGCGCAACCAGGATTGTGACGGAGAGGGTCGCGATCAGCAGGTGTTTCAGCAATTCATCCGACTTGTCTTTCGCCGTCTCGCCATAGTTGCGGGTCACTGTTATGGCGAGATCGTTCGGAAGCATGTATCCGCGCAACGAGTCGATTTTTGCCAGCGCGTGCTCCGCAATGATCGTTGCGTTCGTGCCTTTGCGCTTAGCAAGCGTAATGGTCACTGCTGGATAGTCATCGCCGGTTGCTTGACCCGTGCTGCCGTGCGCATTCGCAAATAGCACGTAACTATCCGGTTCGCCGGGACCATCTTCCAGTTTGTCCGCTACGTCCCGCAAATAGACAGGACGGCCGGCATGAACTCCCACCACCACTTGCTGCAAGTCCTCGACCCGCGTGAAGAACGAGCCGGCCTCGACCTGAAATTCGCGGTTATCGCGGACGAGGCTGCCCACCTGGCCACGCCTGTTCGCATTTGCCATCTGATCTGCGATTGCCTGGGGTGTCAGGCCATAAGCAGCCAGCCGCTGGGCGTCAAGAATTACACGCACCCGTCGCGGTTGCCCACCGATGATGGTCGTCTCCGAAACATCATCGAGTTGCTTCAATGAGTTCTCCAGTTCACCCGCGATCCGGCGCAGGCGGTAGGAGTCGTAGTTCTTGCCCCACAGCGTCAGGGCCATGACGGGCACGTCATCAATGGAACGGACTTTGATGATGGGTTGAGAAACGCCGGGGGGAATACGGTCGAAGTTGGAATAGAGTTTGTTGTATGTCTTGACGATTGCGTCTTCTTCCTTCGTCCCGACATAGAAGCGGACGACCAGCATGCTCATTCCGGGATGACTGATCGAGTAGATATATTCCACCCCCGGTACCTCGCGCAGGAGGCGTTCCATCGGCACTGTGACACGCTGGGTGACTTCTTCGGACGACGCGCCGGGCATTTGCACGAAGACATCGAGCATGGGTACTACGATTTGAGGTTCTTCTTCACGCGGCGTTTGCAGAATGCTGAACGCACCCAGAAGAAGCGCACCAACGATGACCAGAGGAGTCAGCTTGGAATTGATGAAGCCGTGAGCAATGCGCCCGGCAAGGCGCAAGTGCCGGGCAGGCTCTTCGGGCGATGGTGGTCCGCTGGCGATCATCAGTTGGCCTCGATTCGCTTGCCGCCCAGTTCAAGGTCGCCGGGTTTCGTGACCAGTCGTTCGCCGTCCTGAACGCCAGACAGTACCTCCACTTGATTTCCGGATGATTTACCTACCGTAACGTAGCGCAGGCTTGCCACCTGGTCGTGGTCGAGCACATAAACGCCTTGCAGTTGTCCCCGCTCCACTACTGCGGTTTGCGGAATGACCACGGACAGTCGTTCGCCGCGGATAAACTGTGCACGTCCGAACAACCCGGAACGCAGGCGGGAATCGGCGGGCAGTTCGACCTTGACCAGGAAACTGCGACTCGTGGAATCGGCTGCCGGGACAATCTCAACAACCTTGCCTTTGATCTGAGCGTCCTCCAGTGCGTCCACCGCGACTGAAATGTCTTTTCCAATGCGGACGTAACGAAGATCTCCTTCATTGACCGCAACCTCAAGGCGGTAACGGTGCGGATCTTCAATCGTGAAGAGCGGCATGCCGGGGCTCGCGAATGCGCCCGCATCCATCTTCTTCTCGGTGATGACTCCGTCGAAAGGCGCGCGAATCCGCGTGTACTCCAATGAGGTGCGGGCTTGTTCTAATGCCGCTTTAGCCTGTGCCTGACCAGCACGGGTCATGTCGCGCCGGGCAAGCGCGGCCTGATACCTGGCTTTCACTTCGTCAAATTCCTGCGGGCTGACTGACTTCCTGTCGTAGAGATTCTGGTAACGCTTCAATGTCGATTCCGCGAGAACCAGGTTCGACTCTGCCCCCGCAATGTCCTGCTGGGCTGCGGAATCAGTGGCATTTGCCCGGTCCACTGCCGCTCGCATTTGGGCGTCGTCAATGAGCGCAAGCACCTGACCGCGCTTTACGTGATCCCCTTCATGGACGCGAATGTCCACGATGTTCCCCATCCCTTGACTGGCAAGTTGGCTCGTCTGCGCGGCCCGGACGGTTCCGGCGACCTCCAACAAGTCAGGCATGTTCGTCTGGTGAATCGCGAGCACTGCGATGTTGTGCACAGTCTCGGGCGCTGACCTCTGAGGCTGCCGCTCACTGGAGCAACCACTGAAACCGCCAACCACCAGGATCAGAAGAATAATGAAAAGAACGGTTCGATTAACGTTATTCATTGTGTCACCACCGGAGACTGCGAATTCAGAGACCCGCTGGCCAATTCGAGACTGGCATAGCTGGTGCGATAGCGGTAGACGGCATCCCAGTAGTCGGTTTGACTGCGCCGGGCAGCTTCCTCTGCCCCGAGCAAGTCCGTGATCGTGGTGAGCCCGCCCTCGTAACGGTTCTGGTGAATGCGCAGGTTCTCTTGGGCTTCAGCGATTGCCGCCTGGGCAACTTGCACCTGCTGACGGCTGGCATCCATGTCGTAGTAAGCCCGCCGAACCTCCAGCCGAACTCCGTCGCCGGCCGCCTGCTTGAGCGCCGTTACCCGCTCTTGCAATGCACGCTGACGAGAGAGTTCCGCCCGCTTTGCACCACCTTGGAATAG
Source organism: Candidatus Sulfotelmatobacter sp. (assembly GCA_017883425.1). Taxonomy (GTDB): domain Bacteria; phylum Acidobacteriota; class Terriglobia; order Terriglobales; family Acidobacteriaceae; genus Sulfotelmatobacter. The sequence goes on from JADGNP010000289.1 coordinate 5,612, forward strand.
GTCGACCTGGATCTCAATTCCTCCCACCCAGTTGTTGCCGCCACCGCCAGCCAGAAGAGTTGGATTGTCCATTTCCCAACCGGCGAATGCATTCACACGGGGGCCAAACGAAGACTTGGCAATGGAAACACTATGCCGCTGAGCGGATTCTTCCGACTGGATGCGCTTCAAGTCAGGCCGGTTCGTGAGCGCCCTCTTCTCCACGTCCTCAAGAATGGGAACTGGAAGAGACTGATCGTCGAGTGATTCCGTTTGGTGAAGTGGGGAATCGATGGGCACGCCCATTGCTGTGTTTAATTCAGCCTGCGCGAGAGAAAGATTATGCGTGGCTCGAATTAGTTCCTGCTGACGCGTTGCCATGCGAAGCTTGGCGCCTAATAGGTCGGATTCCACGGAGAGGCCGCTGTCATAGCGCGCCTGGCTGTTGTTCAGGATGGACTCCGCCGTTCTCGCGGCTTGTTCCGCAACCTCCACCTGCTTGCCCGCCAACCACAACGCATGGTAGGCCTGTACGACGCGGAATACAATTTCCTGGTCAGTACGGTCAAGCTGCTGTGTTGCAGCCTGGTTCATGAGTTTTGCCCGGCTAACGCCATGCCAACTGGCGAACGAGTCAAACAAGTTCCAGCTTCCCCCAAAGCGCGTACTGAAGTTCCCAAACGGCGAGGGCGTATTCAATTTGTTCAGCGCGAAGTCGGCGGTGGTGAAGCGTTGCTGCCGCAACTCGCTGCCAAAAACGTAAACCGGGTCGTTGCCGCGCGTGGCGGTTTCGGAGAACGTAAGCCGTGGCATCAGTGCGGATTGTGCCAACTTCACTTCCGACGACGCTGCCCGCGTGTCGGCCAGAGCCGCCCTCCGGGTCGGATTCTTCTCCAGTGCGATGCTGACGGCTTGCTGCAAAGTCAGAGATGAAGTCAGAGATGAAGTCTGCGGTGCTTCCTGCGCGGGAGTGGATTTCGCGGGGAACACCACGACCAGCCCGAGAACAGCTGAAAGGCCGAGCCGGCGAAGTCTCACCCTTCCACTCCCACCGGAGTCGGTTTCATCCACTCCGTTGTCTCCTGGACGATTTCGAATGTGGTGTGGAAGCTGGCGGTCTTTTGCACCATTGCGCCCACGGAGCAATATTTCTCTTCCGACAGCCGAATGGCTTCTTGCAGCGCCGCGGGATCGATGTCGTAGCCCCTGACCGTATGATGAATTCGCACCACTGTGAAAACTTGCGGAGGACGCTCTGCCTGATCCGCCTCGACGCGCACCTCGTAGCCCGTGACTTTCTGATGATATTTCTGGCGCAGGACTGTGACGACATCGAAGGCCGTGCAGCCAGCGAGCCCTGATGCCACCAATTCAATGGGCTTGGGTCCGGTTGCTCCGGCTGTATCGTCCAACAGCATGCAATGCCCACTGCCGGTTTGAGCCACAAACTGCCGCTGTTGTAAAAGGGGTTGAGTAAGCGTTACTTTGGCGGTAATCATGATGCCTCCTGCCGGTTCCGCTTTGCGGAACCACACGAATAAATGCAA
>JADGNP010000290.1 GCA_017883425.1 Candidatus Sulfotelmatobacter sp.
GCGCGTTTGACGTTGCAGACCCTGATCAACACCTACCCGGACTCGGAGTTCATCGCGCGCGCCAAACTGGCTGTCGGCGACTCCTGGTACGCGGAAGGCGGCACGGCGGCCCTGGCGCAGGCCGAGCAGGAGTACAGCGATTTCCAGATCTTCTTTCCCAACATGCCGGAAGCGGCCGAAGCGCAGCTGAAGATCGCCAACATCCATTACCAGCAGATGGAAAAACCCGACCGGGACTACACCAACGCCAAGCGCGCCGAGGATGAATACCGCAAGTTGATTCTGCAATACCCGGAGAACAAGCTGGTGCCGGAAGCCAAGCAGCGTCTGCTGGAAGTGCAGGAAGTGCTGGGCGAACGCGAATTTGAAATTGGACGCTTCTACTATTTACGGGAATCCTATCCCGCGTCGATCGCGCGCCTGCAGTCGCTGGTGGAAAAGTATCCGCTGTACAGCCGCGCCGATGAGGCGCTGTATTTGCTCGGGCAGAACTACGAAGGACAGATTGCGCGCATGCGGAGTGCACCCACTTGCGACGTGCATGGCCTGCCGCGGGGCTGCGCAACTGAGGCGCTAAAGGCCCGCTACATTGGCGAACTGGCCAAGCACGCCTCGGAAGCCTACGGCAAGATTCTTACCCGCTATCCGATGATGGATCGCTCCGACGATGCCAAGAAGCGCCTGGCAGCTCTGCACCAGCCGATACCCCGGCCGACCAGAGCAGCGGCCTTGCAGAACAAGGCCGAGTTGGCGAGCCGGAGCGAAGCCACCAAGGTGCAGATGTTGATGAGCCTCTTGAAGAAAGGGCCGGATATGGCCCACGCAGCCAAAGTGGGCGATCCATCGCTGGCTGATCCGGAACCGGTGAGCGCGCAAGGGGTGTTGGGGCGGGAGGCACAGGCGATGATGGAGCCGGCCTCCAAGGGCAGTGTGGGCATCGACATCCTCAAGCCAAATCAGCCCGGTGCGGGCGCCGCCGCTCCGCCTGCAGATGCGCCGCCGCCGGGCGGTACGCCCTTTGGCCGCACTCCTGCCGGAACCGCGCCCCCAGCCGGACCCGATCCCAATGAGCTGAAACCAAACGTGCCCCCCGATCCCAACGAACTGAAGCCGACCGACACTGGCGGAGATCAGGCGCTGCCTCCGCCACCCCAGGTGAATGAGATTCAGCAGGGGCAGTCGTCGTCTTCCGCCACCGCGAGTGCCGATAATTCCACTCCTGCCAGCGACCAGGATCTCTCCAGCAGCAAGAAGAAGAAAAAGAAGGGACTGAAGAAGATCGTTCCGTTCTAGATGCGGACCTCAGACGAGTTCTCAGACTCACATCTGACGACCTGATTCTTTCCTCGATTCTCATTTCCGGATTGAACGGGCCCTGCCGACTCCGGTAGGTGCTGGCCACTGGTAACCGGTTACTTCCCTTTTGCATCATTGACTTAGGTTGTGGCTCGGGTTACCTTCGCGTTATCTCCCCTCATCAGAGGAAACCTTTGGCCCGGAAGATACTGCTTGCCGATGACAGCGTCACCGCTCAGAACATGGGGCGGAAGATCCTCGCGGATGCGGGGTATGAAGTCATTACTGTCAATAACGGTTCCGCCGCGCTGAAGAAGATCGCCGAGCACAAACCCGACCTGATCGTGCTGGATGTTTATATGCCCGGGTACAGCGGGCTCGAGGTGTGCCAGCGTCTCAAGGAAGTACAGGAGACCTCGCGGGTTCCGGTCCTGCTGACCGTGGGCAAACTGGAGCCTTTCAAGCCGGAAGAAGCCAAGCGCGTCCGCGCCGATGGCTTCATCGTCAAACCTTTTGAAGCCAGTGAGTTACTGAGTGCCCTCAGCAAGCTGGAAGACAGGATTGTGCCGCGTGGGGAAGCTTCGAAGCCGGGGCGGTTTGCGCGGGCAACCGCCGCCCTCGACGAAGGGCGCTACGACAAAACCGTCGCGGTCGACGAAGATTCAGGATGGAAGAACCGGATTGCGTTTCCCTCCAAGAAGAAGGGAAAGGCCGTGGAAGAGGACGGCGACGATCCAGCGATTTACAACGCCATGAATAAGGACTTGCGCACGGTGGTCGAGCACAAGCTGGCGGACCAGCCGCACGAAGCCAAGGTGGAGGAAGCGCGGGTTGATCTGGGTGCCCTGGCGCCTGAGGGCTTACCCAAGGATGTGACCGCAGAGGAGATTGCCGCGTTGGCGGCGGCCGCTGCGCAAGTGAAGGGCAAGATCGCGGAAAGCGGGCATGCCGAGCCTGGCCCGACCGAAGCCAAGACGGAACCGAAGGTGGAAGCAACGGAGCCGACTCAGCCTGGGGCCGAACGCCCGCAGGAAGTCACGGCAGCCCAACCGCCGGTGGCGACTTTCGCCGATCAAAAGTCGGAAGAAAAGTCAGAAAGAAAGATCGAAGCACCCGCGGAAGAGTTCAGCGACGCGCCGAAGGAGGCCGCTCCGAGCCCGGCCGATGTGATGGCTGCCATTGCTGGCCTGGAGCCGGAAGCCGGCACTTCGCCCGGCGAAGGTTCAGGGAATGGGCCTTGGTCGCATGGCGCTGCCGACCGGACTGCGGACGAGCCGGTAACCATGGCGGTGGCGGCAGGAGCGGAGTCCGCTGCGGCGGCATCGCGTTGGGCAGCAATTTCCGTTGCGGTCGCTCCAGAGGAAGCTGCGATTTCTCTCGAACACGAGATGCAGAAGGCCTACGCTGCCTTCGCTGCAGCTGAAAGCGGCCATGCGGGATTTGCCACGGCGTCCACGGAGACCCACGCAGTGTCGGCTGAGCCCGCGGCGGCAATAGAGACGTCAACGCAGGCAGAAGCGGCGACCGAGCCGGTTGTTCCAGTGCCTGCGGCTCCAGCACCAGAAGCGGCGCAGACCTTGAGCGCGATGGCCAGTGCCGCCACCGACGCCATCAGCGCCGCGGTGAAAGAACTTGAAGCGGTCGCGGCATCGTACCTTGAGCAGGAGACGCCAGTTCCAGCGGAGCCCGAGCCCACTCCCGCAGAGAAGGCCGAAGCAACGGCCCAGGTTGCGCCCGAAGCGTCGCAGACTGAAGAGAGCGTCGAGGAAAAACCGGAGGCGACAGCCGCAGAGCCGGCGCCAGAAACTCCGAAGCTAGAAGCGGTTGAACAAGACGCGCCGGAAATCAGGTACGAAGAACCAAAAGTTGACGCCCCGGTGTCCGAAGAAGCGTCCGGGGCGACTTCCGAGACGCCTGAGACCACGGTACCCGCTTTGGTCAACCAAGGTCCTGCCGAGCAAACTTCTGCAAGCCAGATTTCGGACATGGCAGGGGTAGCGGCTGGCGAACCGGCTGCGCACGGCACCCGGGATACGGTGAAAAAAGAATCGGAAATGGCGGAGACCACTGCCGCCGCGTGGGCCAGTTGGCGGCAGATTCGCGAGTCTGGAGACCCCAAGGGCGCATCGCTGGAGCCTTCCCAGAAGGAAGTCGAAGAAATGGCGCCCGGTCTTCAGGATGCGGCAGCCATGGCCGTTGCCGCCGGTGCCGAGAAGCCTCCCGAGGAATCGTCCGCGGCATCCGAGTCCGACCCGGACAACATTGCCAACATTGTCGACAGCGTCCTCGCCGATTTGCGCCCGAGAATCTTCGAAGAGATCTCGCGCAAGATGGCAAAGAAGAAGTAAGAAGCTCTAAGCTTCCCGTCAGACCCGGTCGGCGTCCCCACACGAGTCCACAATCGCCCTCTGCCCTCCCGGAATGGCCTACCGCGCTATTGCACCCCTCCAGTGAACTTGAGTACCATGCCAGCTATCGGGGCCCAGCCGGAGTAGCTCGCCAATGAAGGACCAGATTGTCTCGCACTATCGCATTCACGAGAAGCTTGGTGCGGGCGGCATGGGTGTCGTCTATAAAGCCGAGGACATCCGCCTCGGCCGTCTGGTTGCCCTGAAGTTTCTTCCGGACACCTCCGTGCGCGACCCGCGCGCCCTGGAACGCTTCAAGCGCGAAGCACGCACCGCTTCGGCGCTCGATCATCCCAATATCTGCACCATTTACGAGATCGACGACGATCAGGGCCGTCCCTTCATCGCCATGCAGTTGCTCGAAGGGCACACTTTGCGCGAGCGCATCGGCGACCAGCCCGTTCCGCTGGGCACGCTGCTCGATTGGGCCTTGCAGATCAGCGACGCGTTGCAGGCCGCGCACGCCAAGGGCATCATGCATCGCGACATAAAGCCCGCGAACATTTTCATCACCCAGCGCGGGCAAGCGAAGATCCTCGACTTCGGCTTGGCCAAGCTGACGGCCGTCGACCTCACAGGTCCGGGCGAGGCGACTTTATCGTCGACCGGGCCGCTGACCCACACCGGCGCGGCGATCGGTACGGTTGCCTATATGTCGCCGGAGCAGGCGCGGGGCGAGCCGCTCGATGCCCGAACCGATCTGTTCTCCTTCGGCGTGCTGCTGTACGAGATGGCCACGGGCAAGCAGGCATTCTGCGGGCCCACCTGGGCGGTGACGGTTCACGCCATTCTGGGCCAGGCTCCTGTATCGCTGAACGAGTCTGTGCCCGGACTGCCGCAGCGCCTGCAGGAAATCATCGACAAGTGTCTGGTGAAGAACCGTGACCTGCGCTACCAGAGTGCGGCGGAGATTCATAGCGAACTGCTGAAGCTGAAAAAAGATTACGAATCGGGCAAGTCGCTGAAGTCGGTGCGCGTGGCGACCACGTGGTCTCCGCAACGAAAGTTGCGCCTGGCGATGGCTGCGGCGCTTGTGGTCGTGCTCGTGGCCGCGGTCGTATGGGGTCCGCGAATCCTGCGCCGCCTGGCGGGGGCGGCGGGGCAGTCCGCTTCTCTCGCGGCGGAGCGGAAGAGCCTCGCTGTGCTGCCGTTCGCGGCCGTGGCGGGCGATCCGAAGATGACCGCCTTCGGCAAAGGGTTGCTGGAGGATGTCGCGGCAAAACTCTCGCAGTTGAGCGCGAGTCATGACCTCGAAGTAGTGCCGGCGCGAACGCTGGAAGATAAGAAAGTCGCAACCCTCGCCGAGGCGAAGAAAGAGTTCGGCGTCAACCTGGGCCTGACCGTATCGCTCGAGCAAGCGAACGATCTGTTCCGCGCCTCCTACAGCCTGACCGATGCGAAGAGCGGCAAGAATCTGGCGGGAGCACAAATCACGGCTCCAGTGTCGGATCTGTTCACGATTGAAGATCAGGTGGCGAACGGCGTAGCCGCCGCGTTGCAGATTTTTCTGCGCAGCGAGGAAAAGCAGGCGTTAGGTGCGCACTCCACCAGCCAGCCCGAGGCTTACCAGTATTTTGTGCAGGGACGCGGCTACCTGCAGGACCCGCGCCGGCCGGAGAACTTGACCAGTGCGGAGATTGTGTTCAAACAGGCGCTGAAGATCGATCCCAATTACGGCCAAGCCGAGGCCGGACTGGGCGAGGCGTACTGGCTGCGGTATCAGTTCAGTAAGCAGAAAGAGGCGATCGTCCCCGCGCAGCAGGCGTGCAGCAAGGCGGTGGATTTAGGCAATGCCGGCGCCGAAGGCCACATGTGTTTGGGACTGCTGGAAGACGGCACAGGCCAGTACGAGAAGGCGGCGGAGCAATTCCAGCAGGCGGTGCAGTTGGAACCGGCCAACGACCGGGCTTATACCAGTTTGGCGGGAGCTTACCAGCACCTCAATCAACCGGATAAGGCGGAGGAGACTTACAAGCGCGCGATCGCCGTGCGCCCGCAGTATTGGCGGGTCTACTCCTTTCTGGGCAGCTTTTACATAGCGCAGGCGGAATACGAAAAGGCCGCTGCCATGTTCCGCCGGTCGACCGAACTCGATCCGGACAGCTACCTTGCCTTCAACAACCTGGGAGCGGCATTCCTTTATGCTGGCAAGGACGACGAAGCCGCGCAGGCGTTCGAGAAGTCAATTGCCATCCGTCCCACGCGCGACGCCTACAACAACGTGGCTGTTGCGCAGTTTCACCTTCATCGCTTTAAGAATTCCGTCCTCAACTTCAAGGAAGCTCTGAAGATCAGCGACCGCGACTATCAAACCTGGGGCAACATGGGCGACGCCTCCTACTATGGCGGCGATACCGCCTCGGCCATGGAGTCGTACCGCAAAGCCATTGCGCTGGCCGGGCAGCAACTCAAGGTCAATGCGCGCGACGCAGGCGTCCTCGGAGACCTGGCCAGCTATTACTCGATGCTGGGGGACCGGAAACAGGCTTTGAGTTATCTGGATCGCTCGCTGCAACTCGGGCAGGGCGACAAGGATTTGCTTTTGAATGCAGCCGTGGTATACAACCAGTTGCACGAAACGGGGACTGCCTTAGAGTGGCTGAGTAAGGCTTTGGCGGCAGGCTATTCGCGCTCGGTGGTTGCCACCGGTGCCCCCTTCGACAATCTTCACGATAACCCGCGTTACCAGGCCCTGATGCAACAGAAATAGTTAGTCGATCAAAATCAGGAGGAAAACTGTTATGCCAGTGCTACCAACGGTTAACATCCAAAACGGACAGATTACCAACGGATCTCTCACTCCGGGGCAGCCATTTCTGTGGGCGAATCCGACGAATTCCCAAGTTACGCTGCGGAGCTGCGGTAATTTTTGTCAATATGACAGCTACGTGGTTCCCGCGAACAGCACGTTAGAAGCAACGATGCTGGCCGTGCCCAATACCCAAGCCTACGCTTTCGTAGACCCGGCCTGGAACACGCCAGGAATGCCGCATATCGTTGTGAGTCCTTGGCCCAGCGAGAAGGAAAAAGAAGTAGCCTGAGGTGCAGCGCTTCCCAAGAATCACCGGTAGAGACGTTGCTTGCAACGTCTCTACCGGCGGTGCCTTGAACGCCGGCAAGACGCAGCAAGCTCCGTCTCTACGACTTATTTTCGTTCCGGCGTTGTGCCTCCCCGTTTGACCCTTCTTTTCTCGCGCCAAGGGCGCGCTCGTCATGGGACGAATCCAGCCAACCGGCATGGCTCACTCCCGAGTTGTTCTCGCAGAAATTCAGCCGCTACTCTCGAACCTTGCGACATCTGCCATTCGGTCAAGTAGCGGAGTGTCTATTGAGGTTTGCAGAATATAGTGACACCCCTACACGGTCTGTCATTCCGAGCGGAGTTCCGTCATCCGCATCGCGGATGGCGGAACGTAGTCGAG